>JAHFTI010000139.1:0-1684 GCA_023265535.1 Opitutaceae bacterium | reverse complement strand
CTCGGATTCTTCATGCCCACCCACCAGAAGGCGGGCTCCACATGGCGCAGGTCGTAGGCCTGCAGGCCTTGGAGGATCACTAGGAGGGCGAGGAGCAGGGCTCCGAAGGCCTGTAGGGGGGAGGCGGGTAGTCTCATGGGGAAAGAGGAACGTCCCCACATTGGCACAGCCCCCCAACGGCTCAAGGGCACTCGGCTTCTGGTCCGAGGATCTAGGTTTTGTACTTGCAGGAAACCTCCCGCCCCAAGTCGTCTCATGTAACACTCTCCGGGTGCATTCGTCCTGCCGCTGATCACCCGGTGGTCTTTCCCATTCTCCAGCCCCTCCCACCGGGCCTCCGAGTCATTGATCCCAATTCCTGAGTTCAAATCGCTGCATGCTGAATCCTGGGTTCAGACTCGTGCGTCCCCACTCCTGACTTCAGACCCACTGCCTCAAGCCCCTTGCCCTCATAGGCCTGTCCCTTCCTTGCCACCGCCAAAGGGACTCGTGCTGCCTCAATTCCTTCCACCATGCCCCGCCCCACCCTGCCCACCCTCCTTTTCACCCTGCTGCTCAGCTGCCTGCCCGGCTTTGCCGCCGAGCCGGCCCCCGCCGCCCCGCCCCCCGCAGCCCCGACGGTCATCGAATACGCCACCCTCCCCGACGTCGCCTACTCCGACGCAGCCCCCCGCTGCCGCCTCGACCTCTACTACCCGAGGAACAGCAGCGGCTTCGCCACCCTGGTATGGTTCCATGGCGGCGGTCTGAGCGGGGGCAATAAATACCTCCCAGAAGGCCTTAAAGGTCAGGGAATCGCAGTCGTCTCGGCCAACTACCGACTCATGCCCCAGGCCCCCATCGAGGCCTGCCTTGAGGACGCCGCCGCCGCCCTCGCCTGGACCCTGCGCAACATCCAGGCCTCCGGTGGCGACCCCCGCCGCGTCTTTGTCGGCGGACACTCCGCCGGCGCCTACCTCGCCACCCTCCTGACCACGGATCCCACCTGGATGGCCAAGGCCGGGTTCCCCGAGCAGCGCGTCGCCGGCCTGCTCGCCATCAGCGGCCAGATGGCCACCCACTTCGGCCTGCGCGCCCAGCGCGGCATGCCTCCCACCCAGATCCAGGCCGACGCCTTCGCCCCCTTCTTCCACATCAAGGCCGGCCTGCCCCCGATCCTCCTGGTCACCGGCGACCGCGAAATGGAACTCTACGGGCGCTACGAGGAAAACGCCTACTACGCCCGCATGCTGCGCCTCGCCGGCAACACCCGCGTCACCCTCCATGAGCTGCAGGGATATAACCACGGAGAGATGGTAAAACCCGCCGAGGCCCTCATGGTCCGCCAGCTGAAAGCCTGGTGCACCGAGCTCGACCAGGCCAAGGTCCCGGCCGCCCCCTAAATCGCAGATTTCCTGCAGCCTGTCGCATTCCTACTGCAGGCTGCCCGTCCGCCCTCCATACGCCCCCCCATGATCACGCGCCTTCTCCGACCCTGCGTCGGCCTCTTCCTGATGACAGGAGCCCTCACTGCCGAGCCGGCCCCCGCGCCCGCCTCGGACAAAGCCATGACCACCCCAGCCACCGCCACGCCCGGCCAGGAACAGGCCAATCCCCTGCTCGTCGAGAGCACCCTGCCCTTCCAGTACCCGCGCTTCGACCTGATCCAGGAAAGCCACTACCTGCCGGCCTTCACCCAGGGCAT
>JAHFTI010000138.1 GCA_023265535.1 Opitutaceae bacterium | reverse complement strand
AGGTCACCTGCCTGATCCCCGCAGGCTCCGACCCCCACAGTTACAGCCCGGCGCCCGCCGACGTGATAGCCATCGGCGGGGCTGAGCTTGTCCTTGCCTCCGGTTTTGAATTCGAGCCCTACCTGGGCAAGCTCGTGAAGAATTCGGGCACGCGCGCGCCCCTCTTCGAGGCCTCCTCGGTCATTCGCGAGCCGGTCGAGGCGGCCTGTGCTGAAGGGGAGGGAGGGCATGGGGGGCATGCCCACTCGCACGGCGAGTTGGATCCCCACTGGTGGCACAGCCTGCGTGCCGCCTCCGACGTGGCGGGTGGTCTCTGCGCACGCCTCTGCGCCGCCCGCCCCGAGGCCAGGGCCCGTTTCGAAAGCGGCCTGGCCGCCCTTCGCGCCGAATTTGCGGCGCTCAGGACCTGGGCCGACGCCGAGCTCGCCCGCCTGCCCGCCGCCCGGCGCCAGCTTGTCACCAGCCACGATGCCTTCGGCTATCTCGCCCGCGACCATGGCTTCACCCTCCACCCGCTCCACGGCGTCTCCCCCGAGGCGGAACCCGACGCGCGCACCCTGGCCCGCCTCATCGACTTTGTATCCAAGAACAAAATACGCGCCATCTTCCCGGACAACACCGAGAACCCCCGCCTGCTTGCGGCCATGACGCGTGAGTCGGGTGCCCGGCTCGGCGGCATCCTCTACGCCGACGGCATCGGCGCCCCCGGCACCCCCGCCGCCGACTACGCCTCGATGTACCGCCACAACCTCACGACCATCATCACCGGGCTGGCAGACTGAATGGGCCCTTTCCACGCAAACTTCCTGCCCATTTAGTTGCTTGTCGCCCCAAGCGGGCTTGCGTTCTACTTCCAACCCATCAGCGCCATGAACAATCCCATTCCCGTCACGGTACTCACCGGCTTCCTCGGCTCGGGCAAGACCACCCTGCTCAACCGCCTCCTTACCGAGCAGCACGGCAAGCGCATCGCCGTCATTGAGAACGAATTCGGCGAGGTGGGTGTCGACAACCAGCTCGTCATCCAGAGCGACGAGGAGCTCTTCGAGATGAACAACGGGTGCATCTGCTGCAGCGTGCGCGGCGACCTCATCCGCGTCCTCGGCCGCCTGCTCAAGCGCAAGGACCGCCTGGACGCCATCCTCATCGAGACCACCGGCCTCGCGAATCCCGCCCCCGTCGCCCAGACCTTCTTCACCGACGACGAGATGCGCAGCAACTTCCGCCTCGACGCCATCGTCACCCTCGTTGACGCCAAGCACATCCTCCTGCACCTCGGCGACAGCGACGAAGCCCAGAAGCAGGTGGCCTTCGCCGACGTCATCCTCCTCAACAAGACCGACCTCGTCACCCCCGCCGAGCTCGATTCCCTCGAGGCCCGCATCCGCCACGTCAACGCCGTCGCGCGCATCCATCGCACGCAGAACGCCAACATTCCCGTCGAGCAGGTCGTTTCCGTGGGCGGCTTCAACCTGAGCCGTGCCACCGAGCTCGATCCCAAGTTCCTCGAGCCCGAGTATCCCTTTGAATGGGCTGGCGCCTATCCGCTTCCCGCCGGCACCCTCGCCCTGGAGATAGGCGACTGCGACGACGAGGAGCACAACCATGAGCACCACCACGAGTGCGGCTGTGGCCATCACCACCACCACGATCACCCCGAGGGCGAGTGCAAGCAGGGTGAGTCCTGCGACTGCAAGCAGGGTGAGTGCAAGGAGGGCGAGTGCGGCTGCAAGGAAGGGGAGGAGTGTGACTGCGACTGTGATTGCAAGGGGGAGTGCGAGGGCCAGGAGCACGGCCACCACCATTGCCATCACCATCATCACAATGAGAACGAGCTCGATGTCGTGATCATGCCCGTGAAGTCCCTTTCCGAGCCCGACCTGCTGACCGCACGCGAAGCCGCCGTCGTCACCTTCGCCGACTGGGAAAACAAGGCCAAGCCCGGCGACGAAATCCACACGGGCGGCACCCTGCACCGCCTCCAGCTCGAGCACGGCAACGGCCGCTTCTCGCTCAAGGTGCCCACCGCCGGCCACTACCTCGTCTTCGAGCAGTGCGGCGAGGTGCCCCTCCACATCCTCCAGGACGGACAGGTCATCAAACCCGTCTGGCAGCGCGATTTTCACATCCAGCACGAGCACGAGGAGACGGTCTCCAGCGTGGGCATCCACCTGCCCGGCGACCTCGATCCCAAGAAGCTCAACGAGTGGATCGCCGAGCTGCTCAAGACCAAGGGCGGGGACATCTACCGCATGAAGGGCGTGCTCGTCGTCAAGAACGCCCCGAACCGCCTGGTGTTCCAGGGCGTGCATATGCTCTTCGACGCCAAGATGGACCGCCCCTGGGGCGCGGATCCCCGCATGAACACCCTCGTGTTCATCGGCCGCAACCTCGACCGCACCGCCCTCACCGAGGGCTTCCGCGCCTGCATGGTCTGACACGCCACCCCACTCGATGAATCTCACCAAGCACTGGGCGGCCGCCCTTGAGGACTACGTGATCGACCTGGCTTGGTCCCCCGACGGGACTCGCCTCGCCGCCGCCTCCGCCTCCGGCCCTGTATCCATTTTTTCAACACAGGACGGCGCCCGCCTGCACGCGCTTCCCGGCCATGACGAGGGCACGAATGCCATCGCCTGGAAACCGGGTTCCACCGTGCTTGCCACCGGCGGCCAGGACGGCCTCGTGAAGTTCTGGGACGGCGCCGCCGGCCAGCACACCGCCAGCGCCGAACTCGGCAGCGACTGGGTCGAGCACCTCGCCTGGCAGCCTGCCGCCGCCCCCGGCGCGGAGGCCCGCGATCCAGTGCTCGCCGCCACCGCCGGCCGCAAGCTGCGTTTCCTCAACTCCGACGCCTCCGTGCGCCACGCCTTCAGGGACGCCCCCAAGACCCTCTGCGCCCTCGCCTGGGAGCCGGGTGGCGGCGCCCTGGCTGCAGCCTACTTTGGCGGTGTCACGATCTGGGACGCCGACGACTATATCGCGCAAAAGGAGTACCCCTACACGAACGGCATCCATGCCCTCGTCTGGTCTCCCGACTCGCGCTGGATCGTCTCCGGCAACCAGGACCCGAGCGTGCACCTCTGGCTCCCCGCCCAGAACGATGAGTTCCACATGAGTGGCTACGAGGGCAAGGTGAAGTATCTCAGCTTCGACCATGGCTCACGCTGGCTCGCGACGAGCGGCGGCCAGGATGTCTGCCTCTGGGACTGCCGCGGCCCCGGCCCCGAGGGGCGCGAGCCGCAGATGTTCCCGCACGACTCGCCCATCTCCGCGGTCGCCTTCCAGCACCGCAGCAGCCTGCTCGCAGCAGGATCGCAGGATGGCGTCATCATGCTCTGGAGCCCCGACCGCAAGCAGCCCCTGCGCGCCACTGTGAAGATGCCCGCCGCCGCCGCCCGCGTCGCCTGGTCCCCCGACGACCAGTACCTCGCCATCGGTTCCGCCAAGGGCGTCGTCTACGTGCTCAAGTGCACCGAGTGAGCGGTGGGCCCTGCGCACCCGCCCATGCACCACTTCATTCCCGATCCCGCCGGCGGCGCCTCTGCCCCGGCCATCGATCCCAGCCATACTGCCGCCATCCGGCGCTGGGCTGCGGAGTGTCTGCGCCTCCCGGAGGATGCAGTCGTGTCGGTCAATGAGGTCGCCTGCATCGATCCCGGCTGTCCGCTCGTGGAGACGGTCATCGCCGTCTTTGAGGATGGGCGCACCCGTTCCTGGAAATTCACGCGACCGCGCGTCGCCGTGACGCGCATGATGGTCGAGCAGACGCTGCTCAGGCCTGCTTGAGGGGATTGACGACCACGAAGGCCGCCTGGACGTCCACCGCGGTGGCGCCCTCCTCGATGATCCGCGCGCGAAGCTTGAGCTTGGCTTGGCCGTAACGGGCCAGCGCCGCCTTGAACTCGTCGATCGCCGCCTTGGCGGGACGTTCGCAGATGGCACGCAGGTCGCCGATCACAGGGCGGCGGTAGGCTGCCTTGCTTTCCTTCACCACAATGCGCCACTCGGGCTTGTTGGCCTCGTCCTCCTGGCGCATCAGCTCCCAGACCACTCCGTAGCCCGCCAGCGTCGCCAGCGAAACCAGGCTGCCACCGAAGGCCGTGTTCATGGAGTTCTTGTTCAGCCCGTGCGGGGCTGTCAGCACCAGCTTCTGTTCGTCGCTGACCTCCACCGCCACACCCATGGCTTTCGCGAGAGGGATCATCTCGTGGAAGAAGGGTTCAACGGAGGGGATTTTGACGGACTTCATTTCGGGCGGGAGCTTGAGCGGATTGGGGCTTGAGGTCAAAGCAGAGAAAGCCCCGGCGCAGTTCGCAGGGCAACCTGTTTCTCACAAAATGCTTGGGGAAGAAATACGCCCGGCCTTGTGCGTTTATTGCAATGCATTTGCCTGAAGAAGCACCCCGATCCACCGCCGATGAGGCCCCGAAAGGGTGACCTGTGAGAGTTTTGCCAGGGGCACGCGCACCAGTCCCGGCGCCCCCGCAGGCACGTTCGCAAGCCCATGCAGGCGCTCCGTGATGCGGTAACGCGTGATCCCGCGCGTCTGGCTGGCCAGCACGGGCAGGGCCTCCAACGCCTTCTGTTCCACCCCGGCCTGTTCCCCGGTGGGCAACTCGTGCAGCAGCGCGAGCCGCTTGGAACTGGCATCTGCCTTGAAGAGCAGCAGCCCCTCCTCGTTGACCGACCAGACCAGGTGGCGTTCGAGCTTGGTGATCGTCTTCGCAGCCAGCACCGGAAACGCCTCGGGCGTCCCCAATCGGCGCGCCTCGCAGAAGGCCGCCACGGGGCAAAGCAGGCATTGGGGATTCTGGCGCGTGCACAGCGTGGCGCCCAGCTCCATCATGGCCTGGTTGTGGTCGCCCGGCGCGCGCGTGTTCAGCAGCTTTCCCGCGAGCGTGGCCATTGCCTTCGAGGCGGAGGCGCTGTCGCGGTAGGCGGTGGCATCGGCGCTGAGGCGTGCCAGGATGCGCACCACGTTGCCGTCGACGCAGGCGGCCGGCGTCCCGAAGGCGATACTGGTGATGGCGGCGGAGGTGTAGGGCCCGATGCCGGGCATCTCCATCCAGGCGGCCTGGTCACGCGGGATGGAGGGCAGGGCGTTCAGGTGGCGGGCCAGCTTGTGCAGGTTGCGCGCCCTCGAATAGTACCCCAGACCCTCCCACAGGTGCAGCACCTTGCTTTCCGGGGCGGCCGCCAGGCTCGCAAAGTCGGGCAATTCCCCCAGCCAGCGCGCATAGTAGGGCAGCACCGTCTTCACCTGCGTCTGCTGCAACATGAACTCGCTGACCACCGTGCCGTACAGCGACGGGGTCTCGCGCCAGGGCAGCGTGCGGCGCGTGCGCTGGTACCAGGCGAGGAGGGCGTCCTGGAGGGCTGTGGCTTGCGCGGTCAGGGATCGGGGGGCGGGCATCGGCTGGCCTGCACAATAGCCAGCCCCGCCAAAAGTCAGCGCGAAAACTCTGATTTCGTGCAGGCTTTTGCGCTCTTGTCATTTGCCCGCACATGGGTGCTCATCTTGCCCACTGCCCATGGCCAAGAAGACCGACAGCGACAGCGAAGAATCCAAGAAGATCAGCAGCTACACCATCAAGCTCGACGACGCCCAGATGGAAAAGCTCGGGGAGCTTCTCAAGTCCCGTGGCTGGAAGCCTTTCGAGGTTGCCTATACGCGCTTCGCCTACAAGGGCAACGACTGCAACGTGTCCGCCTACACCAGCGGCAAGGTGGTCGTCGCCGGCAAGGGCACCGAGGATTTCGTGCGTTTCACCCTCGAGAGCGAGATCACGCAAAAGGTGAAGCTTGGCTACGACGAGGTGCTCCACCCCGACTGGTACGAGTCCCATGCCGGCCTCGACGAAAGCGGCAAGGGCGACTTTTTCGGCCCGGTCGTGGCCGCCACTGTCATCGCCGACAAGGACGCCATCCAAGGCTGGATCAAGGCAGGCGTGCGCGATTCGAAGGCAATCGCCGACCCCAAGATCATGGAGCTCGACGCACTCATCCGCGGCACCGCGGGCGCGACCGTCGAGACCTGCCTGTGTGGCATGCCCAAGTACAACGAGCTGATGGGCCGCAAGGGGGCCAACCTCAACCGCCTGCTCGCCTGGCAGCACGCCACGGCCCTTTCGAAGGCGCTGACGAACCGCTGGGTGCCCTGGGGCCTGCTCGACCAATTCACAGAGGATCCGCTGGTGCAGAACGAGCTCGCGCGCAAGGGCGTGAAAAACTTCGAGCTGCGCATGCGGACCAAGGCCGAAGAGGACCCCGTGGTGGCCGCCGCCTCGGTAGTGGCGCGCGCCGAGTTCGTGCGCCAGATGCGCAGCCTGTCACAGGAATTTGGCGACAAGCTCCAGAAGGGCGCGAGCGCCGCCGTCAAGGAGCAGGGGCGCGAGATCATCCGCCGCTTCGGTGCGCAGGGACTGGCCCGCTTCGCCAAGCTCCATTTTCGCACCGCCTACGAGATCGTCTCCGAGGCGGGCAAGCTCGACGAGCTGCCCCTCAAGGAGCCCGGCGCCAAGATGGACTTCGCGGCCTTCCGCGCACGCAAGCGCGGCACCACCCCGCCCGCCGAGTAACGCAGCCCGTCTCCATGCCGGTCCGCCGCCAACTCCGCAGCTTCGACCTGAAGCAGATCAACGGCCTCGACAGCCTCATCGGCGTCGACGAGGCCGGGCGTGGAGCGCTCGCTGGCCCCGTGGTGGCCGCCGCCGTCTGGATCAACCGCGACTTCCTCGACGGCCGCTGGGTGCAGCAGCGCGCCGCGCGCGTGAACGATTCCAAGCAGCTCAGCGCCGCCGACCGCGACGACCTCTTCCAGGAATTCGAGCTGCTCGCCCGCCAGGGCCTCATCCGCGCCCACGCCGGATCTGCCACGGTCGCCGAGATCGAGGAAAACAACATCCTCGGCGCGACCAAGATCGCCATGCGCCGCGCCATCGAGGCCATCCATCCCCCGGAGGCCTTCGTGGTGCGCGACGAGCCGGACCTGTTCTCCACCATCGAGGACCGCGCCGGCTTCCAGGCGCGCGTGAATGGCCGCATCCTCATCGACGGCGTGCACCGCAAGGGCTTCCCGTTTCCCCACCATGCCGTCGTGAAGGGCGACGGCCGCTCCCTGTGCATCGCGATGGCCTCCATCGTGGCCAAGGTCACGCGCGACCGCCTCATGGACGCGCTGGGCACCGTCCATCCCCAGTACGGCTTCGAGAAGCACAAGGGCTATGGCACCGAGGACCACCGCCAGGCCATCCTCCAGCACGGGCGTTGCCCCGAGCACCGCGAGATGTTCCTGCGCAAGCTCCTCGCCCAGCGCGCCGACCCCTCCCAGATGGACTGGATCGGCGGGGAGGACTAAATCCTCCGTGACCTCCGTGCCAGTGGTTCACTACACTTGAACGCACCGCTTATCCGCAATGGCCACCAAACGACACACCTCGCTCGACCGCGTTCTGGGACGACTCGACTCCCTCGATTCGATCAACCTCGCGAACCTGGTGCAGCGCCTGGCCCGCGAGCGTTCGCTCTTTGAGGACATCTTCAACGCCCTGCAGGAGGGCGTGCTCGTCATCACACCCAGCGGCGAGATCGAGTACGCCAACGCCGCCGCTCACAAGCTGATCGGCATCGGCGAGGGGGAACTGGCGGGCGAGACGCTCTGGCGCCTGGTCCCCGGCCTGCGCCCCTCGCTCGACATCGACCTCGGGGACGAGGACGGCGCCCCCGCCGCCATGCCCGTGATGGCGCGCGAGTTTGAGCTGACCTATCCCGAGCCGCGCACGGTGCGCCTGTACCTCGTTCCCTTCGTGGGGGCCGCGCGCAACAGCTCACGCCGCTACGCCGTCATCCTGAGCGACATCACGCGCGACAAGGCCACCACCGAGCAGCTCATCGAGAACGAGCGCAGCTCCTCCATCTTCCTCCTTGCCGCCAGCGTCGCGCACGAGCTGGGAAATCCCCTCAACTCGATCACGATCCACCTGCAGCTCATCGAGCGCCGCCTGAAGAAGCTCAAGGCCAGCAAGGACCTCGACGCCCTCGCCAGCTCCATCGACGTGTGCCAGGAGGAGGTCAGGCGCCTCGATGGCATCATCACCCATTTCCTCGAGGCCATCCGCCCCAAGCCCCCCGCACTCCAGGAGACGAACCTGCTCGAGCTGCTCGAACAGGTGCTCAGCTTCCAGCACACCGAGATGGAGAACCGCGGCATCAGCGTGGAGGCCGAGACCCAGGCCGACCTGCCGCTAGTCATGGCCGACCGCGACCAGCTCAAGCAGGTCTATTTCAACCTCACCAAGAACGCCATGGAGGCGATGCAGCCGGGCGGGCGCCTGCGCATCCGCACGCGCCATGACGACGAGAGCGTGTATCTGCTTTTTGGAGACACCGGCAGCGGCATCAAGCAGGAGGACCTGGTGCGCCTCTTCCAGCCCTACCACACCACCAAGCAGGGCGGCAGCGGGCTGGGTCTCATGATCGTGCGCCGCATCATGCGTGAGCACGGCGGCCAGGTGGCCATCGAGAGCAAGGAGGGCCTCGGCACGGTCATCACGCTGCAGTTTCCGCGCAAGGATCGCCGCGTGCGCATGCTCGGGAGCGGCTGAGCCCGGCCCGCGGGGACGCCCGGTCCGGTGTTCCCTGGGTTTTCCTCCGGCTGGGAACGCATGAGCCTCCTCAGGGCTCGTTCGGCGCGTTGAGCCAGGCGAGGGCCTCCTCCATGGTGGAGAAGACCTCCATGACGAGGTCGGGGTTGTGGTTCAGCGACTGCATCATGCGCGCCATGCCGAAGGCAAGCGGGTTGATGCAGACGGAGGCGGTCCGGGAGCGGTTGGGGAGCTTGATGCGCCCAAGATGCCTGCCGTGCGTGTGCATCGCCTCGAACTGCAGGCC
>JAHFTI010000137.1 GCA_023265535.1 Opitutaceae bacterium | reverse complement strand
CGCGACTGGGTGTTGGTCTCGGTGGCGACGGAGGGGGCGTAGGAATAGCCCAGGAGGCTGTCGCTGCGGCTCTCGCGCACCACGCGCTCGGGGGTGCCGCGCTCCGGCACCTCAAAGACATCGCCGAAGCTGTAGCGCGGGCGAAGGTCGGGATCGACGGCCTCGACGGCGGCGAGATTGGCGGCGATGGCGAGCGCCGCGGGGGAGGGCCCTTCGGAACGCTCGAGCTGGGTGATCGCGGTGGAGGCCTCGCGCGTCTGGCGGGCATCCGAGAAGGCGGGCTGGGAGCGGTCGAGGGCGACTCGCTGCTGCGGCTCGGCGACGACCGGGGCCGGCAGGGAGACGGCCTTGGCCACGGGGCTCAGGCGCAATTCGGCGCCGGGCAACTCACCGGGGAGCGGGGAAAAGGACGGGCGCGAGTCGTGCAGGAGCACGAAACCAAGGGCCAGCATGCAGGCGGTTCCGACGGCCATCTGCTGGCGGGCAATGCCGATGCCCAGGCGATGGAAAAAGTCCTTGTACCAAGGACGATGCTCCTGGCGGGCGGCGTTGAGGCGCGAGCGCATCTGGGCCTGCCAACCATTCCAAAAGTCGTCACGCGGACGCTCACTGCGCTTGATCTTGAGCAGATCCTCAACTGTCACAGGGCGCTTTTCGCGATCGGGCATCATCGTCTCACATAGGCTTGGAGTTCCGCCTGCAAAAGCTGTTTGGCATAATGCAGACGCGAGCGCACCGTACCCTCCGAGCAATCCATTACCTCGGCAATTTCCTGATGGCTGAGTCCGTCAATTTCGAACAAAGTTACCACAGTGCGATGCTTGATAGATAGCTTATGCATCGCTTCGTTCAATTTTTCCTGAAGTTCCACCACGAAGGCGCTCCGATCGGCGCCCCGGTTGTCGGTGAGGGCGGCGATCACCTCGGCCGAGGGCTGGTCATCCTCGTCCACACGGTCGAGACTGAAGAAGCGACGCAGGCGGGCCTTGCGCAGGTGGCCGTAGGCGGCATTGATGCCGATCCGGTAGAGCCAGGTGAAGAACGAGGCGTCACCGGCAAAACGGTTGATGGCCTGGAAGGCCTTGATGAAACTGTCCTGCGTGAGGTCGGCGGCGTCCTCGCGATTGCCCACCAGGTTGTAGATGATCGAGTAAAGACGCTCACGGTACTTCATCATGAGCGAATCGAAGGCCGCGGCATCGCCCGCCTGGACTCGTTGCACGAGGGACCAATCGTCGTCAGCCTCATGCTGGCGCTCGGGGGTAGAAACGACGGCCTTTCCAAGGACCTTCGTGAAGTTCATCGTGACAGTGACAAAATCCATTCCTGAGGCAGGTGCAAACGGTAAATCGGGTGCTTGCCCTACTTGTTGGGGGAATCCCACTTGCCGCAGCGTTTTGGGCGTCCGATTTCAGGCAAACCCGATGAAGGCACACCCTGCCCGCCTTCATGAAAGTCCGCGGCAACAACCACACCCCCGCAGGATGTAAGTAAGATTGCGCAAACGAGGTCCTTGCGCTTGCTGCTGGCAGCCGCGGAAACAGAATCGGGACGCTCGCGGAAGAAGCCCCATCCCAGCCCATGAAACTCGCCCTTTTCATCCAGATCGAGGAAGCCATTATGTGGACGGTCATCAGCGGGGCGATCGCCGCCGCGCGCCAGCAGAAGGCGGAGCTGATCGTGTACGCGGGCCCCTCGGAGTCCTGGCACAACCAACTCACCCCGGAGACCATCGAGACCTGCTACAATTTCAGGCACAAGGAGCACCAGGGGCTGATCCTCGCCTTCGCAGGCGACAAGCTCCTGCGCCATTCGCAGGTCCTGTGGGGCGAGGGCTTCCCGACCATGCTGATCGGACGGCGGGCGGGGGCCGTGCCCTTCACCTCGAACAACAACCAGGACGCCATGCGCCAGTCCGTGCGCATGATGGTGGAGCGCGGGCACCAGGCCATCGCCTTCCTGGCTGGCCCGATGACCAAGATGAGCTCGGCCGAGCGGCAGGCGGGCTACATGCAGGGCCTGGCGCAGAACGGGCTCAACTTCGACCCGAGCCTGGTGATCCAGGGCGACAACACGGAAAAGACGGGCCAGGAGGCGGTGGCGGCGGCGCTCTCGACGGGCCTGAAATTCACCGCGCTGATCGCCTCCAACGACCTCGGCGCCATCGGCGCGATCCGGGCCCTGCGCGAGGCGGGGCATTCGGTGGGCGACGACGTCGAGGTGCTGGGCTTCGACAACATCCCCCAGTCGCACTGGTCCACCCCACCCCTCTCGACCTACGACCCGCACTACTTCCAGATGGGGCACAGGGCCTGCACGGAGCTGGCCTGCTGTGTATCCAAAAGAAACTACATCGTGTCGGCCATCGTGCCGGCCGCCTACATCCCGCGCTCCAGCACCTGGGAGTCGGAGGTGGACAACGAGATGGAGCACCCGCTGCAGGGCGACTGGAACGAGAACAAGTTCATCTACGAGTCACAGCTGGGCCTGCTGAAGGCGGAGCCCGAGACGGCCGAGCAGCTCGCCGGCCTGAAGGGGCTGGTCAACAGCCCGGAGTCCTTCCTGCAGTCCTTCCGGGAACTGCTCAGCGAGGCGGGCAAGCGCGGACTGAGCGCGGGCTGTCTCTACCCCGTGCTCGCCGACGCGCTCAGGGCGGCGGGGGGCAAGGCGGGCGCCCCGCCGGCCGTGGCCGCCCTGATCCGCGACGCCTGTGCGCTGCAGACCGGGATGCTCTTCGACGAGCAGCGCCGCATCAAGGAGACCGCGATCCGCTACAGCATGGCCAGCTTCGAGCTGAGGCAGCTCTCGCTCAGCGACGCCAAGGAGGAGGCCGTGGTGGCCTGCCTCGGGCGCACCCTTTCCGCCCTGGCCGTGGAACGCGCGGGCGTCTTCCTTTACGACCAGCCCGCCCCGATGAATTGCGGGCAGGCGGGCGCGGGCACCTGGCATTGCTGGGCACCGGGGGCCGGGGGTGACCCGATCCGGGGACGGCGCGCGGACAGGTTCACCCATGACCTGATGCCCCCCGGCTCGGCGGCGCTGGTGTACCTGCCGCTCCTCAAGAATGACGAGCTGGTCGGGGCCATCGTGCTGGATGCGTGCAACGAGTTCCTGCTGCACTACGCCGACCTGGTGCGGCTCTTCTCGACGGCCATGCGCGCGGCCAGGCTGCGCCGCGACCTCGCGCGGGCCAACGCGGAGCTGGTGGAGACCTCGCGCATGGCGGGCCTCGCCGAGATGGCGACCGGCGTGCTGCACAACATCGGCAACGCGCTCAACGGCGTGAACACGAACTGCAGCCTGATGGCCGAGCGCCTGCGCAAGAGCCGCAGCCCCGCCGTCTCGCGCGTGGCCGAGCTGCTCCGCAAGAACCAGGACAACCTGGCGGCCTACCTGTCCACCGACCCGAAGGGCGTGCAGGTCGTCCCCTACCTCACCCAGCTCGGCGAACAGCTCGAGGCCGAGCAGCGCAACATCGAGTCGGACCTGCTCGAGCTGCGCGGCATGGTGGAGCACATCAACGAGATCGTGGCGGCGCAGCAGAGCTACGCGCAGATCTCGGGCGTCACCGAGGACGTGCAGCCCAGCGAGCTGCTGGAGTTCGCGCTGCGCCTGGGCGAGGCCTCGCTCACGCGCCACAACATCGAGGTGGTGCGGCACTACGAGGATGTATCCGATGTACGGATACAAAGGCAGAAGGTCGTGCAGATCCTCGTCAACCTCGTGCGCAACGCCAAGGAGTCGATGGACCTGGCGCGCTGCTCGCCCAAGCTGCTCACGCTCGTGGTGCGCCCCGGGGACCCGGGCCGCGTCGTGATCGAGGTGCGGGACGCGGGCATGGGCATCGCGCCCGAGTCGCTCGCGCGCATCTTCAGCTTCGGCTTCACGACCAAGCCGGGCGGCCACGGCTTCGGCCTGCACAACAGCGCGCTCGCCGCGCGCGAGATGGGCGGCAGCCTGACGGCCCGCAGCGAGGGCCTCGGCAAGGGCGCGAGCTTCGTGCTCGAGCTGCCCTCCACGAGCCGGGCCTGAGGGCCTGACGTCGGACGTCGGAGGTCGGACAAGGCCCGCCTCGGCAGCTTGAACAGCTATGACGTATGACGCTCAGGCGGTGGGCCTGAGGGCGGCGACCTGGAGCGTCAGCACGCGGCAGAGCTCCAGGAGCAGGCGCGTGGAGGGCCGGTCGTTCCAGGGGGCCAGGGGACTGCGGGCCTTGTCGAGCTCGGCCTCGATCGCGGCGGCAACGAAGTCGAAGATCCCATGCTCGCGCATCTGGGCGAGGCGCAGGGGAAGCCGGGGTTCGCGCTGGCCGCGGATCTCGGCGAGCAGCTCCTCGCGGTCGGCGGCGGGCAGGCAGTCGAGCAGGCGGAAAAGCGGGAGCGTGAGCTTGCCGCTGGCAAGGTCGGTGCCGAGGGTCTTGCCGATGCGTTTCTCGTCGCCGAAGAAATCGGCGAGGTCGTCGTAGATCTGGTAGGCGATGCCGAGATGGCGGCCGAAGGCGGCCGAGGCCTCGACGAGGCCCTTGTCGAAGCCCGCCAGCGAGGCGCCCAGTTGGCAGGACACCCGGAAAAGCTCAGCCGTCTTGAGGTCGATGACGCGGTAATAGTCCTCGAAACTGACCTCCGTGGTGCCGCGGCGCAGGGTCTGCACGATCTCGCCGGCACAGACGCGACGGGTGGACATGGAGACGGCGTGGCAGACCTCGGTGGTGGGGAACTGGGAGGCCAGGTGCAACGCGTGGGCAAAAAGGGCGTCACCCAGCAGCACGGCGGCGACCGGGCCGTAGGCCTTGGCGGCGGTCATGCGGTTCCGGCGCACGGCCGCCTCGTCCATCATGTCGTCGTGAACCAGGGTGGCGAGGTGCACCAATTCAACGACCGCAGCGGCCTTCACGAGCTCGGGCGTGGGGGCGAGATCGCCCTTGCAGCCGCTCAGGAAGATGAGGGCGGGACGGATGCGCTTGCCCGAGGTGTCGATGCAATAGTCCGCCATCTCGCGGATCTCGGGCTCGAACTCCCCAATCTGGACGCGCAACAGCGCGTCGAGGGCTGCCATGTGGGGCTTGAGCCGGAGAAAGACCTCACCGAAAACCGGTACGGGAGACGGGGTGCCTGAGGAGGAGTCGGACATGATGCGGGTCTGGAAAGGGTGCGGTGATTCCCCTTTGAGGCCACAAAAAAGCGGCGCCCGGGAAGGGCGCCGCCTTTGAAAAGACCAGGAGACTAGCGTCAGCTCAAGGGCAGGGCCCCGGGGCTGACGCAGGCCGAACAGGCTCAGGGAACCTCGTAAACCTCTACCAGTGCGGTACCAGCGACGCCGGTGCCACTCTTGACCTCGGCCGTGTAGGTGCCGGGGGGCAGGGAAACGAGCAGTTCCGAGGACTTGGTGTCGGAGGCCACGATGCGCAGGCCTGCGCCGGTGGCGCTGATGGCGTTGCTCACGAGGGCCGCGTCGTTGCCGACGGCCGAGTTGTCATTCTCGCGCACATCGACCCAGGCGCCGTTGACGAGGCGACGCAGGATGATGACGGGATCGGCGAGCACATTGCTCACACCGTAGCCGCTGAGGGTCGGACCGACGGCGCGGACGAGCACCTTCTTGGGGGTGTCGCCCGAGATGACGAAGCCGGCGTGCAGGGTGTTGGCACCCGTGCCGACCTCGGCGTTGGCCGAGATATTCAGGAGCTTCTGCGCGGCGAAGGGCTGGACGGCCTCCACGTCGTAGAGCTCGACGAGGGTGACACCCGAGGCGGTGCCGGCGGCGGTGACCTGGGCAGTGTAGTTACCCGGGGCCAGGGTCACGAGCACGACGGAGTCCTTGCTGCCGACATCGAGGGCGAAGGCACCCACGGAGGTCGAGGCGGCGAGCACGTCGGACGAGTTGGTCCAATTGTCGTTGATGGCCACCTGCACCGGCGAGGAACCGCTGATGTTGTGGACGACAATCTTGGGATCGGGCTGCACCGAGCCGGAGGGCACGCCGAAGGAGGCGAGCTTCGGGCCGATGGCGCGGATCAGGACCGGCTTGGAGGAGGTGCCACCGATCACGAAGCCGACTGCGATGGGCTTGCCGGGAGCCACCACGCCGCGAGCGGAGAGGTTGCGCAGGCTGCCATCGTTGATCACGACTGCGGAGGAGTTGCTGCCGAGGACCGTGCCACTGACCGTGCCGGTGAGCGTCGCGGTGACGAAGCCCGTGACCAGGTCGAGTTTGCCGATCAGCTTGGAGCCGCCGACCATCGAGATGCTGAAGTTGCCGGAGACATCCACGACACTGCGACCCGCGTCGGAGAAGCTGCCGTCGACCACAGCGGCGGTGATCTCACCGTCCTGGGAGACGATGGCGGTGATCTCCGTGGTGGCGCGTCCGACGACCGAGCCGGTGTAGAGACCGGGAGGAATGGTGCCGGGGGCGAGCTTGATGATGCCGATGTAGGAGGCGCTGCCGCCGGTGACGGCCAGGGAGCCGGAGACGCCGGTGTCATTGGCGGAGCCCGAGAGCAGGACCGTGGAACCGGAGCTGCTGCTGAAGGCACCGTTGCCGTCGATCAGCATGCCGGCGAAACGACGGACCTTGGCGCCCGTGTCGCTGTAGCTGATGTAGGTGGCACCGCGGCCCTGCGAGTTGATGAAGGCGAACTTGCCGGTCTCGGTCGCACCCGTGTAAAGGCCGGTGTAGAGGGACTCCTTGGTGTTGAGACCCTGATCGGTGGCCTTCACATAGACGACGCGGGAGCTGGTGACAGCCTCGGCGTTGTCGGTGGCGAGGGCGGCGATGCGATAGACGCCTGCGGACTCGGGGGTCCAGGTGACCTGGTAGGGGACGCTGGTGGAGGTGGCGACCACAGCCTCGTTCACGAGGAACTCGACCTTGGCAATGCTGCCGTCGTTGTCAGCGGCGGTGGCCTTGAGGGTGAGTGACGCGCCGGCCTTCACGACGATGTTGGTGCCGGGCTCCGTCAGGGTGATCGTCGGGAGCTGGTTGGCACGCACGGTGAAGGTGCGGGAGGCGGAGGTGGTGATGTTGCCGGAGTCATCCGTGGCCTCGGCCGTGAGGACATAGGAACCCGAGCTGGCGGGGCTCCAATAGTACTCGTAGGGAGCGACGCTGAGGGTGGAGACCGGCTGGCCGTTCACGAGGATGCGCACCTGGGTGATGACACCGTCAATATCCATGGCGTTGGCCAGGATACGGACCGAGGAACCGGCGGCGGCGCTGGCGTTGTCGCTCGGGGCGACAAGGGCCACAACCGGCACGCTGCCCTGGGTGACCGTGATCTGGCGCGCGGCGGAGGTGGTCTGGTTGCCCAGTTCATCCGTGGCGACGGCAGTCAGGTAGTAATTGCCCACCGAGAGCGGTGTCCAGGAGGTGGTGTAGGGATAGGCCAGATCCGGACCACCAAGGGCCTCACCACTGAGGTAGAACTGCACTGACTTGATGAAGCCGTCAGGATCCGTGGCGTTGGCAGTGATCTCGACGGGCACACCCACCGACACAGTCGATGATGTGGGCTTGGTGATGGCGACCGTCGGGGCACTGGCACTGGGATCGTACACGCTCACCGTGACCTCGGAACCGGACTCTGGGGAGTCCTGCAAATCACTGGTGGCACGCCCATTATTGTCGGTGGCGATAACACGAAGCTTATAGGCTCCGGGGCTGTTGGGCGTCCAGGAAGCACTGTAAGGGAACACATTGTCAGTGGAAAGCAGCACGCCATCCACGTAGAATTCAACCTGCTTGATGCTGCCATCGTCATCCAGCGCAGTCGCGGTCACGGTGACAGGGGTGTTGACACGCAGCGAGCTGCCCGAGACGGGCGAGGTCAGCTGGGTCGTGGGCTTCAGGTTCGGACGCACCTTGATCTGGACGGGAAGGCTACCTCCAGCGCTGCCACGATCGTCATAGGCAATGGCAGTCACCGTATAGTCTCCGGCTGCGGGCGGCAGCCATTTGTCGGTGTAGTAGGGAGAGGCGGACACCGTATCGATGAGCACACCGTTCACGATGAACTCGACCTTGCGGATGATGCCCGAAATCTCGACCGGCACACCGGAACCGTCTGTGTTGGTGGTCGTACCATTGCTGTCAGAGGCCGTTGCCTCGATACGAATCCGGCTGCCGGTGTAGTACAGGCCGTCATAAACCGGATTGGTGATGGACACCTGCGGTGCGGGGTTGCCCTTGACGACTACCGTACGGTTGGACTCCGTGATCACTCCCTTGTTGTCGGTGGCAATAACCACGAGGAAATAGACACCCGAGGCGGGCGGAGTCCAGTTGGCCGTGTAGATGTTACCAGAGCCGGACGCGGTGCTGGTACTGATCAACTCATCATTGATGTAGAAGGAGACCCTCGACACCACACCATCCGTGTCGACAGCAGATGCACTGAGCTGCACTGCGGTCTGCTCATAGAGGTCCACTCCCGCGGCGGGCCTGATGATGCTGACCGTGGGGGGCGTATTGGCGTTCACGGTGAACACCTTGGTGGCGGAGGTGGTCTGCATGCCGCTGTTGTCCGTGGCCTGGGCAACGATGGAATAGACACCAGGGCTGGTCGGCGTCCAGGAGGCACGGTAGGGATAGGTGGTGGAGATCGGGTCGATGGGGCGGCCATCCACGAAGAAACGCACGGACTGGATGGAGCCATCCGCGTCCAAGGCCTCTGCGAAGAACTCATTGGCCACATTGACCAAGCCCTCATTCTCGACAGGACGGGAAATGAAGACCGTGGGAGCAATGCCACTGGGATCGGTCACTTCCACCGAGATGCCGGTGCTGACAACGGCGTTGCCGTCGTTGTCGACCGTCTTCGCGGAGATGACATAGGTGCCAAGGCTGGTCGGGGTCCAGGTGGTGCTGTAGGGATAGGTGGCGTCAGAGCTGCCCACGGCGAAACCGTCGACCAGGAAGAGCACACTGGCGAT
>JAHFTI010000136.1:7937-8961 GCA_023265535.1 Opitutaceae bacterium | reverse complement strand
GAGGGTGCCGGGGCTGCTGCGATCCAGGGAAAGTCCCGAGAAGCCCCAGGAACCGGACTCGTTTGTCGGGGTGATGTTGGTCCAGCTCGAGGTGGCGGGATTGAAGGTGTACACGGCGCCGGAGTTCGCACCGTTCGGCCCGAGATTGTTGGTGAGGGTCAGGTAAAGGAGACCGTTCGCATCGATGGCCGCATGGGACCAATAAAGCCCCGAGGGTGCACCTGGGAGGGAGGTCCAGGTGGCGCCTCCATCGAGGGACCGCCACAGCGAGGGCGCCGAGTAGCTGAACGAGGAGAGGTTGCCCCATTGGTCCTGCGTGGAGCTGACCGCATAGCCGCCCGCATAGAGGGTCGGGGTGGCGGAGCCGGCAGTGCCCGAGGCGGGGGCGGCGATGATGACACTGACACCCGCCGTCGGGAAGCTGGTGACCTTGGAGAAGGAGGCGCCGGAATCGGTGGATTTCCACAGGCCGCTCGTGTCGGACGCGAGGAAGAGCACGGAGCCGAGGTTGGGGTCGACAATGAGGCGTTCGTCACCGGAGCGCCCATCGGAATTGCCTCCGACCCTGATCGTGAGAGGCGTGCGGGACCAGGTGGCGCCGCGATCGGAAGAACGCAAGACCACGGCAAGCTGTCCCCAGCTCTGCATGTACTGTCCGCAGGAGAGATAGACCTTCTCCGGATCGCGAGGGTCGAGGGCGATGCCGCTCACGCCCAGCAACTGGTAGTCAGCGGAGCCGAGATCGTCATTGAGCGCGATCCAGGCGTTGTTGGGCGCGTCCCAGCGATAGGCGCCGCCGACGTCGGTGCGGCAATAGGCGAGATTCTTCTCGGTGGGATGGAAAATGATGCCGGGAACAAAGCCGCCACCATTGATGGCGACATTGGCCCAACGGGTGTCGGAAGCGCCCTGCAGGACCTGCAGGGAGAGGAGAAGTCCTCCCGCGCTGCAGAGGCAGCAGCGGAGGAAGGCGCGGAGGCGGCTGGGAAGGCTGAGGCGGGGCATGGGGACAGGGGGGGGGGGG
>JAHFTI010000136.1:6599-7927 GCA_023265535.1 Opitutaceae bacterium | reverse complement strand
GGGCATGGTGTAAGGCGCCGCGAGGTTTGGTATAACTATTCAGAGGTTTGGTAAGTCCCCCACGCCCCCAAGGCCGAAGAGGGGCGGGGCTGAGCGGCCGCTTAAGGCGACTTTAAGGCACCATTTAGACGGTCTCAGAGTATTTGCG
This sequence comes from Opitutaceae bacterium, assembly GCA_023265535.1. GTDB lineage: Bacteria > Verrucomicrobiota > Verrucomicrobiia > Opitutales > Opitutaceae > MWDT01. The sequence goes on along the minus strand of JAHFTI010000136.1, from coordinate 7,779 downwards.
TCCGGCGCCCGAGTTGTACAGGAAAACCATCTCGGCGGCGGATAGGGGACGGTCCCAGCATGCAATCGAGTCGATCGCTGTGCTGGAGGCGTCTCCGCTGGAGTTCGTCAGGTTGCCAATCTGGAAGAGTCCAGATGTGAGCAGATGGATATCTGGTGCGACTTGGCCGCCAAGCTCACTGGTGAGCGTAGATAGGGTATGCCATGTCCCATTCCCGTTCCTTCCAATGAGGAGTCCGCGGACACGGTCGTAGCTGATGCACATGAATTCCCAGTTACTGGAGTTCCATGGGATGGAATTCAGATTAGCAGATCTGGCTCCTCCAGACGACGTGTACAGTGCGATCTCAGCAGTAGATCCCGCGCCATCCTGGAACACGTAGAGGCTGCGCACAGATTCATTGTACGATGTAGTTCCGAGGATGTAGCCATAGGTCCCTGAGATGCGCTTAACCCACCCACAGAACGAAAACCCAAGGGGCTGGGTGTAGTCATCCAGGATTGGAGAGGTAATTCGATCAGTCGGCGAGGCCGCGAACAACATGGCATCAGCCTCTAATTTACCATCGATACGGACAGGGGATCCGACGCGAGTCCAAGCACGTCCAGCATGTTGATCGACGGGGAGGCCGGTGGCATCTGAGGTGATCCACCATTTGAGACCATCTCGTACCGAGGGGCCACTTGATGAGCCACCACCGGCACTAGAGCCTTTTACATTCGTGGCATCAGCTGGGCTTGGGACGTAGCCTGTGCTGCCCAGATAATAGCCTGCTTCAGGTTTGTCCCCAGAGCCTCCCATCCAGTCGAGTACCTGGATGACGGTCCGTTCACCCGAATCGACGGCAGCAAGAACAGGTGTCCATGCATTCAATCCGATCTCGCCTAAATGCTCAATTTCACCGGGGATTGCTTGGGCAAAGGCCTTGAAGTTGCGCAGGTATACACCTTGGCGACCAGTCGGACCGACGTACTCCTTTACCCCTGAATTCAGTGAGGTAAGCACGCAGCGCGTGGCATATTGGTTCGACCCATCGACAAATGCAGTTACCTCTCCATCGTTGAACTGAACGGTCAATTTATGCCAAACTCCAGTCGGGAGATCGAATCCCCCGCGCGAGAAACTCTCAGTGGCATTCCCAATTGTGATTGTATCGATAGGCCCAGCCGCCTGCGATTGA
>JAHFTI010000136.1:4383-6589 GCA_023265535.1 Opitutaceae bacterium | reverse complement strand
GATTGAATGATCCGAACGATGACATTATCGCCAGACCAGTCATCGGTCCCGTGCCAGTTTATGACAACTCCGCCGGCGGCGCCTCCATAGGAGTGGCCGGTCGGTATCATCACCTCAACCTCGACCATTCTCACCCTGGGAGTCCATGTTTTCCAGCGCGCCATGGACCAAACATGCGAGTGAGGGGGGAGGTAGACCGTTCCATCGCTGAGAGTCCAACTGCCAGTGATCGGAGTGAGATTTGTGAGGCTAGACAGAGGATCGTCTAGGATTTTCACCCAATGTCCTCCTGTTGAATCGGCTCCTGCGTCGCCCTTTTCCCCACGAAAGTCGACAGCGTCTGCTTTAGTGAACACTGGCCCACCAAGGCCAACATAAAAGCCAGATGCCGGTTTGGTCCCCGCACCTCCAATCCAATCGATCACACGAGCCACTCGGCGCTCACCATCCGTCTCATAGATAATGGAGGGAGACCATCCTTTGTCACCAGGGTCGCCCTTGTCACCAGAACCTACGGCGAGCTCAGCCCAGTCGTCTGCAAGAGTTCCGTTCCCCGACTTACACAGCATCATTCTCTGTGTCGCCATGACAAACGCGATGTCGCCAGGCCAACACCCGCGGGGACCTTTCCAGAGCGTCTGAAGCATTGCAGCCGTAGCTACATCGTCATGGAACGCCCAGCCGCCAATATGCTCATGCTTCATGAACATTCTAGCTTGGGACGTTGTGTGAATTTCACCGTCTTCAATCGGCAACGAACCATGTTGCCCGCCATAAAGCTTTAACCATTGGCGCTGGCGCTCAGGACCGGTGACGGGGAAGACTCTAGAAATATTTGGATTAACCTCGCTCATTTTCCTGTTAAGTTGGGGATTATCCTATTCAGAGCTGCCTGCCGTTTTGCGCATCCACCACAGCTCTTCAGGTTGGTGCCAGTGACTAGATCGATGGCTTTTGCAATGGGTTTGGCCATCATTGCGACAGCATCTCCGAGACCAATATTTTTGGGCTCAGGATCGAAGCTTTTGACGTGGTGAATTTGGTTCATCAGCAGCCGGCAGTCAGTTCCCAGGACACGATGCGGGTTTCCTTCCCCCGTTCAAATGGCAGCATATACTCCTGCGTATCCAGCGTGCCATTTAGGTCTGCAGGGGTGAGCACCTCAGTGTATGTAGGACCTTCCTCCCACGGCAGGTTGTTTGTTTGCCCATGGAGGTACAGGCGAGTCTCAGTGTGGATTTTGATGACGTACTCCCAGAATGGGAGCCCCCCAGTCCAGTGCCCACGAAACTTCACCCTGGAGGTATAGAAGCTAGTGTTAATTCCTGAGCGGATTTGCCACTTTGAGATAGCAGCCTCAGCCCCCCATTCAGACCATCCATAGTGTGCACTCCCACGGTCCATCGCGTCACCCTCGGTGTCTTCGTCCTCGAGCCATGTCTTCATGGCACCGGTAGGCCCGCCAGTAATCCACTGGATTGAGGCCAGACTGAATGCAGCTTGAGTGCATCCAGAACTCGAGTAGGTGACTTCCGTTTTAGTAGCTGAGACGCTAAGGCCGGCAGGTGTATTGATTATAGGGTTCCAACCTGCTGCAAAACTGTCTGCCCAATCTCCGACAGGTGGATACCCTGAATAGCTGAACTGAAGCGCGCCGGTCGGGGTCCCTTCGGGCCAAGTGTCGACCATGATGCATTCGCCCGTGGCATTGTTTACAGAATGCCCTAAAAATCTATTTCCATAGGGATCCGTGCAGCCGTAAGGGGGGTAATCAGTGAAATGATCGAACTCAAAGGTACCGCTTATCTTTTGCTTTCTATATACTTTTGCAGGTTCGCTTCTGTCGGTAAACTCCCCCCAGCCCTGCATATAGTTTATCCCTGCCGAGTAGCTGAACTCCAGCCCGCCCGGCAGATCCTCGGGGATGGCGATCAGGTCGCAGTAGATGCCAGGAGGCGGGCCGTCCTGGTTGGTGTCCTCGGGCACACACGGGGGCCAGTGATAGGTGAAGCCAGACCAGTCGTCCGTCTCCTGCAGGCCCGCTTCGAACGCGACCTCGGGGGCATAGCGAGCGGTGGCCGAAAAGGGCCGGAAACGCAGGTTGGCGGGGGTCTCTGCCCCTATCAGATCGGCGAACTGCCCGTGGTCCATCTCCTCGAGGGAAGAACGGGGCAGCACCCAGCCTTCATAGTCGAGCCAGTTGTCG
>JAHFTI010000136.1:1523-4373 GCA_023265535.1 Opitutaceae bacterium | reverse complement strand
AGATTGAACAGATCTCCATCCAGGCGGCCGTACCGAGGGTCATGACCTGGCCTGTTGTCCTATCCTTGCGCAGGAGGATCAGGAGTAGCCGGTCATCAGCTGCCTCCGTGGGAGTTGCGCCGGAGCCTTCCGAGAGGATCCAGCGATCGGCGTCAGTGTACTTGCCATCGATGCTGGACAGGGAATGCACCCGGATCGTGGTCGCGGCCGCCGTCACAGGGGCCACCAGACTCACCGGCTGAGAGAATCCCGTCACCGATCCCACCGACGGGAACGTGCCTGACTCCAGGCTGGAGTCATACATGACATCCATGCCGACGACCTGGGCATTGGGGCGGGCAGCCAGGACAAACACAGTTGGGTTCGCGCAGCTCAGGAATCCAGGCGAGATCACACGCACCGCACTGATCGGCGGAACCTCGCCGGCGGGCAGCTCGGGCACCTCACCCAGATCCCCGTCGACGTGCGGTGCCGGCAGTCCCGCCGGATCCCGCTGCCACTCGATCGTGACCGGGCCTTTGCGCCGCAGGCGCTGCCTGGTACACCTCGCTAGGATCCATCCCTCTCCGAGGTTTTTGAATACCGCCTTATCCAGGAGGAAATAGTCACCCTCACGAATGGACAGGCCCACTGATCGACGCAGGGGCAGTGATCCGCCCCTCGATGTCGCTCGCGCCTGGCGCATGGTGTCATAGGCTACCCGCCGAGCCTGGGCGAGGTTGGTAATGTCGGGGCGCGTGAGGTTGTGCGTCTTGGGCTCACGGGCCGCCCGCGATGCGACGATGTCGGGGATCCGCTCGCTGCGCTTCTTGTAGGCACGGGCCGCGTCCGTGAATTCGATCGTGTACTCGGTCGGGATGTCCGCATCGTCGCCAGAGCTGATCCTCGACTCCTCAGCCAGGTGACGCACGGTCACCTGCACCAGTCCGTCCGTACTGACAGGAGGAGTCCATCGATTAAGCTCCACCTTCCCGTCTTCACGATACCGGGCATAAAGCTGAGCGGCCGCGCCCATCCCGGTAAGGATCGAGCGCACGGATGCCTGGCTGGACAGCAGCGGCGAGGAGTGATGGACGGCGCGTTCCGCCACCAGCGCATCCGCCGAGGCCTGCCAGCTGGCGGCGTGGAGCCGCGACGCCGGCCAACCGAGACCGACAACGCTGGTGACCACCTCGGCGCAGAACGCGACCATGTTGGCCTGGTCGTTCTCATCGAGGAGCGCGGCCACACCGGAGACAATGCTCTGGCGCGGGCGGCGCAGCACCACGAACTCGAAATTGGGACAGGTCGTGCGCTGGCGGCCGAGCAGGCCCTTATAGATGATGAGAGCCTGGTCCTTGTAGGTGGGATGCTCCTCAAATTCGGAGAGCAGGGCCGGCACCTGCTGCCCAGGCATGCCCCAATGCGCCTCGAACTCACCCCACTCAGCGACCATGATCGACTCCACCAGGGCTGAACCGCGCAGGAAGCGGCCCTCCCAGATCATCTTCGAGTCAGCCATGATCATGGTGACGCCATCGAGCGGTCCTTCGCCGCGCCACGCGAGGATCCGGCCGGAGTAGTCGTAGCTCTGTTGTGCGGCTCCGCCGCCTTTGCCTCCGCTGCTCATTTCTTGGTGGGTTGACTGGTCTTTGCAGGTTTCGAGGTCTGGTCGTAGATGGGCGACCCGTAGCGGCCAGCCAGCTTGCACTTGCCGGCAAACAGGGGAACTGGCACGGCCTCCTGGACAGTGCCCAGGCTCTCATCCTCTAGCGTCGACGCATCGAGGTCGGTGGTGGCGGAGTCGGTCGAAAGGCCTTTGCTCATGATGCGGGATGGATTGGGCGGAACGCCGCTTCGATACGCTTGGAAATCTGCCGATCTGTGATTCGGGTTATGTGGGCGCCCTGGCCCTCCCAGCTCTGGAAGAATCGGTCCTCGGGCAACGCGAGGCCCATGTGATGAACGCTCTTGCCCAGGAGCAGGGCTACGATGTCACCAGGAGCGATCGCCTCGATGGAGATCTCCTCGAATAGTGCACGGTGTTCCCTGAGCCAGGCCAGCATGACAGACTGCGCGTGGTGGGTGCCCCTGTTGAGTGGCCAATCCGGCAACTCCTCCTGGGTCAGCGGAAACCCGGCATCGATGAGGACACCGGCCACAGCGCGGTGACAGCAGGCGCCGCCTCGAGGCCCACGTACAGCCCCAGCCGTGGCGAAGGGCGTGCCTTTCCACGCAGTGGCGGCCGCGTCCAGGACGGACTGGTTGGTAGAATCGAAAAAGGGCTTCATTTCTTGGCTCCTCCAGCGCTCGCTTGTTTGACGGGGACGAAGGCGGGATTGGCCGCAGGCTTGCGCGGAGCTCCGCCATAGTAGTCGGCCACCACCGGGGCGATGCAGGTCTCCCAGGTGTTGGCGCACACAGGATGCAGCGTGACTCCCTCTCCCACGACGAGCGCAGGACCCCATTCGCCCTCGAGCACCAAGTGCACCTCGTTACCGAGGACAAAAGTCGAGTCGAGGATGTTGTAGCTCGCGGCGCCGGCGCCGGGCGCAGAGCGAATCACGAAGCCGTTCGCGAACTGGTGGTCGGTGCAGGTGACAGCAACCTGCACCCGCAGCTTCCCATCGAGCAGGCCTTGAACTGTGCCAGCGACGGCCTTGCTGGCGAGTTCGACGCCACACGCCGCGCTATAGCATACCCACGGACAGCCAGGCCCATCGAGGCGGCGCGGGACCTTCAAATCGAACGCCGTACCAAGGCCCTTGATGCTGCTCTCGAGGATGAGCCCAGTCTGCTCCGACGTGGTGGCCGTGCCTTCCCACAGCCAGCGCGGGGCCCCAACTCCAGACCATTCGAGGAAGGTCACCG
>JAHFTI010000136.1:0-1513 GCA_023265535.1 Opitutaceae bacterium | reverse complement strand
CGCCCTGCAGCAGGCGCAGGAAGGGGTTCCCCACGAAGCTCTCGACCCGAACCTTTGTCTCCCCGTCATCAAGGTTGATGCCTCGGGAGATCTCATCCCAGTCGTAGTTGATCGGCAGATACACGATGCCGCCCACGGTCACCGCCGACTCATTGTCCGTCCAGTGCCAGGCGCCACCTGCAGGGTCCACGATCTTGATCAGGCCGAAGGGATCCGCGATCGCTCCGTAGGAGGTTCCATAGACCTCTCCCTCGGTACCATACTCGGCTGGGAGCTCGCAGAGGTTCGCAGCCGCGGTCCATTTGATGTCGGAGCTCCACGTGCAGGTGACACGAGAGTCGGCAAAGCGGCCGAGGAGCAGCTCGCGCAGTGACACGCCCTGCATGTCCATGTCGGGAGGAGGCGCATCGAGCGTGAGCACGTCGCCAGTGGCATCCTCGATCGTGCGACAGACCACTGCGCCGCTGAAACCGCAGAGTGCCAGGTAGGGATGACCGCCGAGCTTTGAGGCATCCTTCACGCGCAGGGTCTCGGACGCTGCAGAGGGCGCCTCGATGACCCTCGTCGGAGAGGAGGGATGCGGGAACCAGAGCGGGTAGTAGCTGCCGGCGCAGCTGTGGAAGGTCGCGACCAGGCGCGCGAAGGTGTCGGGATCCCGGCCTGCAGCCGTGCCCTTCACCACGCGCCGCGGCGTCTGATCGAAACGGTTCACCACCTCGGCGCGGCCGAAGCCCAGGCGAGTGCGGAACTCCGAGAACTCCGTTGTAGTGCGGATGGAGTCCCAGTCCTCCCAGTCGAAATCCCAGAGGACACGCTCATCCCCATGGATCTCTGGACCGTAGTGCGGAGAGACAGTGGGCTCGATCGCGTAGTCCACAGGGCCGTCTTCGGTGAAGGACATGAGGGCGGAGAAGTCCTCAGTCGTCGTGACAGCGTCCTCGGGAGTCTTCGAGAAGGCACCCCAGAGTAGCGGCGCCGTCCAGGCCTTGGCCGATGGGACCATCTCGACCGGAGTGGATCCGCTGTGGATCTCCCATGTCGACCAGTCCTCCTCCCATGTGATTCGCAGGGGAGCTGTGAAGCGCAACTCGGATCCCCAGCGCACGGCGCCGCACCAGAATGGGCAGAGCACGGGCAGCGCCACCGGATGACGCACCGCAGTCTGGTAGCTCACGGCGCTGACGCCGGCGTAGTAGCGAGCCTGGTACTCGAGCTCCCAGCGCAAGGTATCTGAGAGGCTGCTGCGCTCCTCGATGTCGGTGACACCCTCATGGATGTCGCAGAGCCGCGAAAACGAGACTTTGACGGAGCTAGCCGGGCGGCTGGCGAGCAGCCAGCAGTCCTGCCCCTGGACTGTCACGTAGAGGATCATGATTTGAGGAGGTGAGCGTTTTGACGGATGGTATCGACAATGAGCTTTTGCCCATTCTTACCACGCAAGGCTCGGAGCGCCTGGTACTCCATATCCGGCATGACAACGTTGATGTGCATGTCGCCCTGGGATGGGCTGCCC
>JAHFTI010000135.1 GCA_023265535.1 Opitutaceae bacterium | reverse complement strand
AGGAACCCCATTTCGGTGTTCAGGCGGTCCAGCTCGCGCTTGGTCGCCTCGAGATCGGCCGAGGCGGTGCGCTCAAAGGGCACAACCTGGTCCCCCGTGGCACGCACGCGCTCCAGATGATGATCGATGAGGCGCAGGACGGAACGGATCACGGGCTTGCGCTCCACCTGCCAGTTTTCCGGATAAAAGCCGCCGAAAGGCACATGCAGGTTGTCCGTGATGATCCGCAGGCCGGAAGCGGTGAGGGAATGGACCACGCAACCCAGGACAATGCTGCCATTGACCTGCGGCATGAACAGGATCTGCACACGCAGCTTGGATTCCGGGTGCTCGTAAAAGGAACACCTGAGGTAAACCCCGCCGCCAATCTCGGTGCGAAGGGCCTGCAGGTGCCTGTAGCCCTTGAAACGAAGGGCTTCACGTTCGCGCAGGAGGCGACGCTGCACCGGCCACTCATCGCCGCCCGGATTTGGCGAGTAACTGGGAAAGACGCTGACAGGACTCTGGCTGACGGCGGAAACCATGAGCCAGTTGTAAAGGGTCTGGAAGAGGAACCAGACCAGGAAGCACAGGGCGACCAGGATCCAGTAAGGGCGGTCAATGACCTGGAATTCACGCAGCAGGTACGCCAGGCCAAAGGAAAAGATCAGCCAACGCATCCAACGGTTCACGATGGCAATCACGGGCGAGGCCAGGCGCTGGTTCAGTTGTATCAGAACCAGCGACACGGTCATCGCTGCCATGAGTGCATAACTCGAATCCATCAGACAGTCCTCCGGGCGCGGGCACCGGGCAGTGGGGAAAGGGAGCTCAAATCAGGTGAGTCGGACCGGCATGATGACGCAGACGAAACTGTCGAGGGTCTTGAAGACACCGGGGCTGATCTCGTCTTTCACCTCAAAGAAGATCTCGTCCTTGGTCAGGGCCTTGAGCGGATCCATGATGAAGGTCGGATTGAAGGCCACCTGAAGGTCGGGACCGCTGTAATTGACGGCCATGGACTCATGGGCCTCGCCAAAATCAGGGCTTTGGGCGGTGATCTCAAGGAGGTTGCTGGTCAGCTTGAGCTTAACCTGGTTGGCCTTCTCCGAGCACACAAGCGCGGCGCGATGAACGCAATCCAGGAGCAGCTGGCGCTCAAGTTTGATGCGCTGATGCGTCTCCTTCGGAATCACCTGATTGTAATTGGGATAGTTGCCCTCAACGACCTTCGAATACAGGTAGATCGAATCGATGAGACCGCTGGAATCCTTGTTGCTGGCGATCTGGAAGGCGCAGCGACGTTCGTTGAAGTTGATCTTCACCTTCTCACCCTTGTCGAGGAGACGGCTGAGTTCGGAAACAGTCTTCGCGGGGAGAATGATTGAGCCGGAACTCTCGGCTGGCACATCCATCTCCTTGGACATCAGGGCAAGACGACGGCCGTCGGTGGCCACCAGCGAGAACTTGCCATCCTTGAAATTGAAATAGACGCCGTTGAGGATGTAACGGGTTTCATCCTGGGATTCGGCATAGGAAACCGAACGGAGCATGGCAGCCAACTCGCTCTGCTCCAGGGTGAAAGCCTTCTCGTCGCCAAACTCGGGCAGGGGAGGAAACTCCTCCTTGCCGATGCCCATGATACGGAAGGTGGAACCACCCGAGCTGAGCTTAACCTGATGATTGGGTGCGGCATCCACCGTGACGTCGGTGTTGGGCAGCTCGCGCACGATGCTGGCCAGACGCTTGACGGGGAGGGTGACGGTGCCGGCCTCCTTGACCTCCGCCTTGATCTTGCAGCGAATGCCAAGATCCAAGTTGGTGGTGGTCAGGGAAATCTGATCCTTTTCCGCCTCGATGAGAACATTGCTCAGGATCGGCATCGTGGCCTTCGAGCCTACGACATTGAGGACTTGGGCGAGGCCGTTGGCAAAGTGGTCGCGGTTGATCTTGAATTTCATCGTGTGGGGGTGCGTCTGCGAAGCGTGGGAGTCTTGGGCTGTTAACAAAACCTAAAGATTACTAGGTTCAATAATGAAAAATATCAGTACTATTATGGGCTGCGAAAAAGACCAGCAAGTGTCGGTTTTGAGAGGGAAAAGCGGCTGTTGGAAGCTGTGAACAAGTGGACCTTGGGAAAAGAACAAGTGGGGGCTTATTCGCAGGGGGGAAGTTGTTGGTGAGGACTTGGCAGCTTGTTCACACGCTATTCGGAACATTGGATTGCGGCTGGCGCAGGCGGCGAATATGGCGGATGAGGCCAAAGAAGATATAGGCGAGGCAAAGGATGAGCAACCCAATCTCCTTGAAGAAGATGATCAAGGCAGCCACCAGGAGGATGACAAAGAAGGTGGTGAGGCGGGTCTTGGTCTGAAGATTCAGGTTCTTGCCGCTGGGATAACGCACGGTGCTCATCATCAGCAGCGCGATCAGGGTCATCAGCAAGGGGAGCCCCAGGGCCCAGCGATTGAGGGTGCGATCCGAATCCTGGAGGTGCAGGAGGAAGAGCATGGTCGAGGCCACGGTACCGGCCGCTGCGGGCACGGGCAGGCCCAGGAAATCCTTGTTGCTGTCCTTCTGTGGCTTTTTGAGCAACGGATGGGTGATGACGTTGAAACGGGCCAGGCGCATGGCTGCGCAGAGCAGGTAGATGAAACCCACGAACCAACCCAGATCACGAAACCAGGTGATACCCTGGGTGGGCGACAGGATGAAGAAGAACATCATCAGGGCGGGCGCGATGCCGAAGGAGACGACATCGGCCAGGGAATCGAACTCCGCGCCGAACAGGGATTCGCGGCCTCCCATGCGGGCGAGCCGGCCGTCGAGGGCGTCAAAGGCGGCGGCGCCGAAGATCAGGTAAACCGCGTAACGATAATGATTGGCCGCGTCGGCACCCAGATAGAGGCCGGAAGGGGAGGTTTCGGCGAGGCGGGCCTGGATGCATTGGATCACCGCCATGAAACCGCAGAACAGGTTGCCCGCCGTCATCAGGTTCGGCAGGAAATAGATACGGCTGGCCTGATTTACGTGATAGGGATCCTCACGCGGGGCCTGATCCTGATCCTGGTTCTGGTCCTGGGGCCTCGGCTGACGGGAAAAATGGAAGGGACGACGAGCCATGGGTGAGGTGCGACAGTGTTACTTGCGAAGGCTTTCGAGGTACTTCCAGAACTTGGAATGTTGCTCGGCAAGCTGCTGTTCGGAAATGGGAAGTTTGTTGCGCAGGAGGAAGTCCTCGAGGGAATTGCGATGCAGGATATAACAGACGTGCAGGGTCTCGTCCTGCACGAGGAAATAGAAGCGGTGTTCGTCCACGCGCAGGCGATAGTATTGCTTGGTGCCGCGATTGAAACGGGTGAGGGGTTCGCGGGGGTGCGAGAGCTCGGATGGCTTGAGCGCGCCAAGCGGCTCAATGGCGCTGAGTTGCGCCAGTTTGTCGAGCTTGTTAAGCTCCTGCATCGCCTGTTCTGAAAAGGTGACCTGATACATCGCTGGTGAAAAACGTGTGAAGGCCTCTGAAGCCCATTTGTCTATCAGAGCTGCGCCCTGATATCGCAACGCTATTTGTGCCGGGAATGGCAGTCCTGGCAGGGAAGGACTTGGAATCCCCTGCATTTTTGCCCCTGCATTCCCTTGTGCAAGATGGGGCAGGCTGTGTGGTCTTCGCTGGCAAGGTGCTGTTGCCCAGCCGAAGCATGGGGCGATGACGGAGTTTTCCTTTCCATGTTCAGCGTCCCGACTCCCGGATTCGATTTCCTGATTCCCTTTCCAGTCCGCAAATTCCCGGCTGTTCAATTTCAGCACTTTGGCAATACTCCCGCCATGAAAACCGGTCTGTCCGAAATCCGCGCTGCGGCGCGGCGGATCGCAGGGGCCGTCCTCGTCACCCCCTGTCCCGAGTCAATCCCACTGGGCGAGTTGTGCGGAGCACGCATCTTCTGCAAACTCGACAACCTGCAGCGCACCGGCTCCTTCAAGGAACGTGGTGCGCGCAATGCGCTGCTCTGCCTGCCGGAGCCTGTGCGAAAACGGGGCGTGGTGGCGGCGAGCGCCGGAAATCATGCGCTGGGCCTTGCCTACCATGGCAAGCTCCTGGGCGTGCCTGTCACCGTGGTGATGCCCGACTACGCCCCCCTCATCAAGGTCGCGACCTGCCAGAGCCTGGGTGCCAACGTGGTCATGAAGGGCCGCGATTTCGCCGAGGCGCGTGCCGAGGCGGACCGCATCGTGGCGTTGCAGGGTTCCACTTACATCCATGGCTATGATGACGCCGAGATCATTGCCGGACAGGGCACCATTGCGCTCGAGATCCTGAAGCAGGTGCCGGACCTCGATGCGATTGTGTGCCCGATCGGCGGCGGCGGGCTCATCGCGGGAATTTCCGTGGTGGTCAAGGCGCTGCGACCGGAGGTCCAGGTCGTCGGCGTGGAGAGCTGCAACACAGCGAGTTTCACGGCCGCCCTCAAGGCGGGTCATCCGGTGAGCATCCCGCGGAAGCCCACGCTGGCGGACGGCCTGGCGGTGTTGAAGGTGGGCGCGCGCTCCTTCGAGCTGGCGCGCACGCGTGTCGACAAGGTGGTGCGCGTGGAGGAGTCCGCGATTGCGCAGGCCATCCTGCGCATGGTGGAGCTGGAGAAGATCGTGGTGGAGGGGGCCGGCGCGGCCGCCCTTGCGGCGATGATCTCCGGCCTGCTTCCTGAGTTGGCGGGCAAGAAGGTGGTCGTGGTGGCCTGCGGCGGCAACATCGACCCCTCGGTGCTGGGGCGCGTGATCGAGCGCGGCCTGGTCCATGACGGCCGCCTGAGCCGCTTCACCGTCTCCATCAGCGACCGTCCGGGCGGCCTGGCCGCCCTCACGCGTGTCATTGCGGAGACGGGAGCCAGCATCCGCGACATCGCCCATGACCGGGCCTTCAGCGGCCCGGATGTGAGTGCCACCAACGCGGTCTGCACGGTGGAAACGCGGGATCGCGAGCATGTGCGGCGCCTGCGGGCCGCGCTGAGGAAAGCCGGGTTCCCGCCACAATAGCCCGGTTGGCGTGGAATCTGCTTTTGGGTGGGAAAAGCATGAAACCCGCTCATGAGCCCGCCCTCCGCATTGTCAGGGGACCCCTTCCGGTCCCCGGCGATGCCGTGTCGGAGGAGATCGCCCTGCCCGTGGAGCGGCGCACCCTGGCGCGCCGGATCTGGCGCGGGCTGGCGTCGGACGGGGCGGAGTTCGGCTTCGAGCTCACGGCGCCCCTGCGCGAGGGGGACTGTATTTGGATTTCTGATACGAAGCGCTATGTCGTCCGGCAGCGGCCCGAGCCGGTGCTGGAGGTGCCGCTTCCGGCGGTGCCGGACCGCGCGGCGGTCGTGGGCTGGATCATCGGCAACATGCATTGTCCGATCGAGCGCAGGGACGGGGCGCTGGCGGTGGCCGACGAGGGGCTGATGCGGCAGGTGCTGGAGCGCGCGGGCATCGCCTACACGCCGGCGACGGCCTGTTTTCGTCCCGGCGGCTTTGCGGGGGGGATCGCCGCGACGGGACACAGCCATGTGCCCGGCGTGCAACAGGCGGGGACGCAGGAGGCGGGCCCGGTGCGCGGCTCGGTGAAGGGGAACGGGCCGGATGCGGCGGATGCGGCGGACACACGCGGTCCGGCGGCCGCGGGAAGGAGGGCGGATGCATCCGGCTGAGCGGGAGGCAAGGCCGGAGGCGGCGCCGCTGCCCTGGGTCTGCAGGATGATGCAGGCCTGCGATTCCGCGTATCCGACGGGGGCCTACGCGCATTCGGCGGGGCTGGAAGGCCTGGTGCAGGCGGGTGTGGTGCGTGATGCGGCCACCCTGGAATCCTTTTTGCACGGGCAGTTCCTGCCGCAGCTGGCGCGCTGCGAGCTTCCCCTGGCGGCGGCGGCCTGGGAGGCTGCGGGGGGTACTGGGGGTATGGTGGGTGCGGCGGAGGTACCGGGTGGCGGGCCCGACTGGGGGCGGCTGCGCGAGCTTTGCCTGCTGGGGAGGGCCCTGCGCGGCACGCGCGAGCTGAGGGCCGCCTCCGAGGCGGTGGGGCGGCAGCGCCTGGAGATGGCCTCCCTGCTGCATGGCGGGCTGGCCTCAGAGTTCCAGGCGCGGGCGCGCGAGGGTGGCTGGCCCGTGCCGTCCTGCGTGGCGGCGGGCGTGGAGGGACGGCTCCTGGGCGCGCCGCGCGAGGCGGTGCTGCAGGCGCTCCTCTATGCGGCGGTGAGCGGCCTGGTGGCGGCTGCCATGAAGCTGCTGCGCCTCGGGCAGAACGCGGTGCAGCGCCTGGTCGCGGGCGGGCTCGCGAATTGTAATGAACTTTTGGATACAGCCTGTTCCCTCACGGACGCCGAGCTCGGCTCCTTCAACCCCTGGTGGGACATCGCCTCCAGCCGCCACGAGAGGGCGGACTTCCGGCTCTTCATCTCCTGACCCAGCAGCACCACACACCATGGCACGTCCCCCCAGAATCGGAATCGGAGGCCCCGTCGGCTCCGGCAAAACCATGCTCTGCCTGCAGCTCTGCCGCCGCATGCGGGAGCGCTACAGCATGGCTGTCGTGACAAACGACATCTACACCTCGGAGGATGCGCGTTTCCTCACGGAGAACGCCGCGCTCGAGCCCGGCCGCATCGTGGGCGTGGAGACGGGTGGCTGCCCCCACACGGCCATTCGTGACGACACGACCATGAACGAGCAGGCCGTGCGCAGCCTCGAGGAGTCGGTCCCGGGGCTCCAGCTGGTGCTGGTGGAGAGCGGCGGGGACAACCTCACCGCCACCTTCTCCCCGGAGCTGGTCGACGCCTTCATCTATGTCATCGACGTCGCGGAGGGCGACAAGATGCCGCGCAAGGGCGGGCCCGCGATACGCCACAGCGACCTTCTCATCATCAACAAGATCGACCTGGCGCCCTATGTCGGCGCCGACCTGGGCGTGATGGACAGGGATGCGCGCATCCAGAGGGGCACGCGCCCCTTCCTGTTCTGCGACCTGAAGCGGGAGCACAACCTCGACCAGGTCATCGCCTGGATCGAGCGCGAGCTGCTTTTCCCGCGGGGGGAGGCAGGGGCCGCGACGGCCGCAGGCGGGGGCCGCTGATGGCCCTCGAGGGACATCTTGAGCTGGAGGCCGTTGCAGGTCCCGATGGGCGCAGCTCCCTGGGGCGGCAGTCCTTCAGCGCGCCCTTCCATGTGGGCAAGGGCTATTGGGACGAGACGGTGTTGCGCGTGCAGGTGGTGAACCCCACGGCGGGCATGCTCGAGGGCGACCGCATGCGCGTGGCGGTGATCGTGCGCGCCGGTGCTGCCCTGGGCGTGGGGACGCCTGCGGCGTCGCGCAGCTTCCGCATGCGCGGGGAGGGGAGGGCGGTGCTGGTGCAGCGCCTTGAGGTGGCGTGCGGTGGGTGGCTCGAGTTCGCCCCCGAGCCGCTCTACCTGCACGAGGGAACGGACTTTGAGCAGCGCACGGAGATACGTTTGGAGACGGGTGCGGAGCTTTTCCATGTGGACAGCATTGCGCCCGGGCGTGCGGCGCGCGGCGAGCTCTGGCGCTGGGGTCGGCTGATCAATGTGCTGGATGTATCCATTGGGGGGATACCGCAGCTGCGGGAGCGCGCGGAGCTGGGCGGGGAGAAGGCCGGCGCGCTCGCGCGTTTCCACGGCTTCGGCGAGGCCTGGCTGGCCACGGTCCTGGTGTGTTCCGCCAGGCCGGGGCTGGAGGCGGCCCTGCAGGCCGCTGCAGACGGCCTGGTGGGGGCGGGCTGCGCCTGCGGCGTCACGCGGCTTTCGCCCGAGCTGCAGGTGCTGAGGCTCGTCGCCCCCGGCGGACAGCAGCTCAGGGACGCCCTTGCGGCGTTGCGAGCGGCCCTTTCGCCGCTGCTTCCGGCCCTTCAGGGCGGTGGCAGGAGGGTGTGAAGGGGCCTGAACCCCGTGGCGGGTTCGGGAGCGTCAGGCCGGGGATTGTTGGCGGCCTGGTCTGCTGCGTGGAGGCCCGCACATGGAGCGCTTCAAAGACGGCTGTGGCTACTGCGGGAGTGTGTTGCGCGGCGTCGTATCGTGGGAATGGGGGACGCGGCAACAGGGCGTAATTGTTGTCCTGATCTTGGGCCGCAATGCTTCTGGTGAATGATGCAGGCGTGAATCCAATTTATGCAATTACCTATATTGTATGATTTTAGTTGTTTAATATTCGCCCCTCCTCGTTGATTAAACTGTTTTATCAAATGAGAAACAGTTGACATTTGGCTGTTACAGTGCACAGGTATGGCGCAGACCCCATCACCCCCGGACATGCTGCTCCGTCTCTCCCTTGCCCTGTTGTGCGCCGCCCTTGTCGGCTGCAAATCCCACGCCCCGCGCGCCGCGGCCTCGTTGTCGCCGGTGCCCCCACCGGTGCAGGTGCTGGGCGCCGACATCTCCGCCCTTTCCGTCATGGAGAAGGCCGGGGCGGTGTTCTCGGACTCCCGGGGAAGCGCTGACGCGCTCACGCTCCTGCGCCGCCAGGGAGCCAACTGTTTCCGTCTCCGTCTCTTTGTGGCACCCGATGGCGAGGGCATGGTCACGAACGACCTGGAGTACACCCTCGCCCTGGCCCGCCGCGTGAAGGCGTCCGGCGCCGCCCTGATGCTCGATATCCACTATTCGGATACCTGGGCCGATCCCTCCAAGCAGTTCAAACCCGCCGCCTGGGCCTCCCTGCCCACCGCCGCCCTTGTCGCCCGTGTCCGCGACTACACCCATTCCGTGCTCGCCCGCTTCTGCGCCGAGGGGCTTCGCCCCGATTCGGTCCAGGTGGGCAACGAGATCACCAACGGCATGCTCTGGCCCGACGGGCGCGCCGAGTTTGGCACCGCGACCGAGACGTCCGGCTGGGAGACGCTCGGCGCCTTCCTGCGCGCCGGTGTCGAGGGCGTGGAGACAGGCTGTGCCGGAGGGCCCATGCCGAAGCTCATCCTCCATGTCGAGAGCACCGGCAACATCCCCCGCTCC
>JAHFTI010000134.1:4002-8997 GCA_023265535.1 Opitutaceae bacterium | reverse complement strand
CAGCCTGACGACCCGCGTTTCGACCGAGGAAGTCACTCGCGCCGCTGCCGATGTCAGCCTGACCAGCGCCCTCGCTGTTGAGGCCGCCGCCCGTGTCACCGGTGACGCCAGCCTGACGACCGCCCTGTCGGTTGAGGCTTCCACCCGCAGCACGGCTGACATCAGCCTGGCTACGGCCATCGCCGCTGAGGCCTCCGACCGCATCGCTGCTGATCACTTCCTCACTGGCTCTCTCCATAATGAGACGAGCGAACGCAGGGCTGCTGAGACCAGCCTGACGAGCCGCGTGGCCAATGAGGAAACCGCTCGTATCAACCTGATCCGTGCCGCCTCCAACCGTGTCCTCATCGGCGAAGGCGCCGTGGACAGCAACGGTATCATCACCAAGGGCGTCGTCTACACCTCTGCTCCTTATAGCCCCACCGGCAAGGCCAGCTTGGCCATCGTTGGTGATCTTAAGGTCGTCAGTGGTGACGTGTTCGTCGGTACCAACACCGTCGGCCTCCAGGCTCAGGTCACCGCTGAGGTCTCGACCCGCGCCTCGCAGGTCACCTCCCTGGCCACCGCTCTGACGGCCGAAGTCACGGCTCGTACCTCGGCTGATGCCAGCCTGAGCACCGCCATCACCAACGAAGCCACCACCCGCGCTGCGATGGACACCAGCCTGTCCAACCGCATCAACGCCAACACGGTTGAGATCAACAAGATCCGTCGTGGTGTCGCCATGGCCGCCGCCCTCCAGACCCCGGTCATCGCCCAGGGTAAGGACAACGCTGTCAAGGTGGGTGTTGCCTACTTCGACGGTGAGACCGGTCTGGCTGCTGGCTATGCCCGCCGCATCAGCGACCAGTTCCAGGTCAACGTTGAAGTTGCCACCAACTCCAAGTTCGACGAGACCGTCGCTCGTGGTGGTGTCAACTACAGCTGGTAATACTTCAGTGTAGGTTATTGTTAATACCTGATTAGAAAAGGGAGGGGCCTTCGGGTCCCTCCCTTTTCTGTTTATGGAATCCCTGCGCTCCGTAGGGAACTGCGTCCGCGATTTTTTGGTCGCCCCGTCGCAATCCCCCTGTTTGCTGTCCTTCCCTTCCATGAAACTCTGGCTTGCCCTGTCTGCCCTCCTCATTTCGGCCACAGTGCCCTCGCTGGCGCAAGTGGGCTCACGCCCCTCCTCGCAGATGCCCGTCAGGGCTGCCACCCCCGCTGCCGCCGCTCCCGCTCCTGCAGCCACGGCCAACAAGGCCGCTGCACCGGCGCAAAAGCCTGCCGCGGCCACAAATGCCGCAACGGCCCCGGCCCCCGTGCCCCCCAGTATCGCTGCAGGCGCCGAGGAACGGCCTGTTCCGGTGCAAGGACCCACGCCCCAGGCCACCGCTCCCCAGCCCACCGCACCTCAGTTGCCCCTGAACGTGGTCTTCAGGCCTCATTACCTGACCACGGACATCGCTCACTACGCCGGCCTGTGTTTCCGTGTGCGCCAGGAATCGACCCAACTCGATTTTCTCGTCGCCCCCTATTTTGTCTTCGGGCCTGCTGCGGAACTCAAGGAGCAGATGACTCCCGAGCAGATCTCCTCCGTGGTGGTGGCGGCCATCGGAGTCTCCATCAACGACCCCATCAAACTCGCCATCGCACAGCGCTACATCGGTCCAGGCGACGCCCGCGTCGCCGACGCCAAGGGCGCTGAGGCGGACTTGGCCATCTTTCAGCTCACTGCCGGCAGCAACGCCGATCCCACCCTGCTGCTCGATCCGATGCCTCCCATCAACGGCGACCGCGTGTGGATCTACGTGAAGTACCCGGGTTCCCAGAAGGCCGGCCTCGAGGCTGCCACCATCGCCTGGGTTTCTCCCACTGAAATCCGGTACCATTTCGACAACCTGAAGCTCAACATCGGCAACACCGCCGGCGCCCCTTTGCTTTCCCCTGAGGGCACTGTCGTTGGCATGCACTTGGGGACCTTCCGGGGCAAGACTGGCAACCTCTACGGCTTTGCCTGCCCGAGTCTCGCCATCCGGAGGGTAATCGACAATTACTCCCAGCCGAAACCGCAGAAGCCAAAGAAGTCGTTGCTCAACTGAGCCAGAGTGTGATGTAAGTAATTGCCGCGTGGCGGCATGTGAACCCGGCTTCCAAGGCCGGGTTTTTTGTATCCTGAAATTGGATACACCTTGGGGCTTTTTGCCCCCCAAAGGGGACAAAGTGGGGGATAAAACGCACTGACGGGGCCCCCTGGAGGCGGAGTGGGGGACCTTTTGCCAAGGATTTGTGCGTTCAAGGGGGCCCATATTCTCCCTCTGACATCAGAGGGGAGAAAATTATGTAAATTCGTACCCGCTCGGCGTGGTCTTTTCTTGACGGTGGTGGGGCAAAATGGGTCATATTGGGGCGTTTTGGGGCACCAGCGCGCAGCCCACCATGACACTCCCCTCCAGAATTCTCTATACCGGCAGCCACCGGCATAACCTCGATGACAAGGGTCGTTTGACCATCCCGTCGTCTTGGAGGAGTGCGCATTCGGAGAATGACGAGTTCCTGGCCACCCCTAATCCCGATGGGTATATCACTGTGCTTCCGCCGCTTGAGGTGACGAAGCTCGTGGACAAGGTGGCCGCCGTTCCGCTCTCAGACGCGGAGGCCCAGGCGGACATCGCCGCGTTCTTCGCGCTGTCCCTGAATTTCGTTTTCGACAAGCAGGGCCGCTGCGCCCTGAGCGAGGCCCTGCGTCGTCACGCGGGCATCACCAAGGAGGCCGTCCTCGTGGGCTCGCTGACCAAATTCAATATCTACAGCTCCGAGCGCTGGGCGCTCGTTGAGCAGAAACAGGCGGCATCCGGTTCCTCCGGCTTCCTCCGCAGATACCAAATCTGACGATGCGCGCCCTTCACCCAGCCTTCCCGACCCGCAAGCCGGCCCGCGCCGGTGACCGCCTCGGGCGCCAACGGCGTTCCGCATGAACACGGGCCACTATTCCGTCATGCTCCCCGAGGTGCTCGGCCTGCTCGCGCCGCGCGCCGGCAGCCGCCTGCTCGACTGCACCTTCGGCGGTGGCGGACACAGCACGGCCCTGCTCGAGGCTGCAGACCAAGTTTCCGTGGTGGCTCTCGATCGCGACCCCCAGGCACGCCTGCGCGCCGAGAGCCTCACGGTCCGCTTCGGCACCCGCTTCACCCTCGTCGACAGCGATTTTGGGCGCCTCGGGGAGCTCTCCCTCGGCCGCTTCGACGGAATCCTTTTCGACCTCGGCGTCTCCTCCTACCAGCTCGACGAGACCGATCGCGGCTTCTCCTTCCGCGCCGACGCGCCGGCCGACATGCGCATGGATCCGCGCCAGGGCCAGCCCGCCTCCCTCTGGCTGGAGACCGCCGACGAGGAGCGCATCGCGTATTCGATTCGTGAATACGGCGAGGAGCGCCACTGGCGCCGCATCGTGCGCAGCATCCTCGAGGCGCGCGGCACCGGCCTGCTCGCCCGCACCGGCAGCCTCGCCCAGCTCATCTCCGACGCCATCCCCGCACGCGACCGCGCCCTGAGCCGCATCCATCCCGCCACGCGCGCATTCCAGGGCATCCGCATCGCCATCAACGACGAGCTCGGCTCCATCGAACGCGCCCTTCCCGCCGCCTTCGAGTCCCTCCTGCCCGGCGGCGTGCTCTGCGTGATCAGCTTCCACTCCCTCGAGGACCGCATCGTCAAGCAGCTCTTCCGCCGCTGGTGCGGCATGCCCGAGAGCTCCGAAGATTCCCGCTACCAGGACGAACGCGTCCGCCTCGCCGAGGCCCTCACCCGCCGCCCGCTGACCCCGGGCGACACCGAACTTGCCGACAACGCCCGCAGCCGCTCCGCCAAGCTGCGCGCGCTCCGAAAACTCTGAACCTGGGCACTCCCCCCGCCCGCCATGAAAAACTCCACCACCTCCGCCTTCGTCAACCAGCTGCTCGTCTACACCCTCGTGCTCATTTGCACGAGTGGTTCCGCCGGCCTCGGCGTGGTCTGGCTGCGCCACCAGATGTCGGCCACCGCCGGCCTCGTCCAGCGCGAGGAGCAGCGCATCCGTGAGCTCGAGCGCCGCATCGCCGAGACCAGCGCCGCCATCGAGGAGGAGCAGAGCCCGGCCGTGCTCGCGCAGCGCAACCAGCAGTGGGCCCTCGGCCTCGTGCCGGTGCGTGAGGAACAGGTGTTGCGCGTCAGCCAGGATCCCGAGCTCCGTCTCGCCTCGAAGCGCAACCAGGGCCTCTTCACCGACGGTCCGACCTTCGTGAAGTTCCAGCTTGCCTCCCACTAATCCCCCCTCATTCGCCCCCCCCAATCCAGATGAGCAACCAGGGCTTTTCCTCAAACCATCGCGTCACCGCCCTCATGGTGGTTGTCGGCCTGTGCTTCGCAGGAGTGATGGTGCGTCTCGTCGACCTGCACGTCGTCGAGCGCGAGCGCCTTCTGCGCGTGGTCAACAAGGCCCGCGTCGACATCATCCCGGAGAATGCCCGCCGCGGCGACATCAAGGACATCAACGGCAAGACCCTCGCCACCAGCAAGACCCAGATCATCCTCGGCGTGGATCCGCACGCCCTGCGTCCCGAGGACCAGAAGAAATGGGCTCAGCTTGCCGAGCTCATCCAGGTTCCGCTTTCACAGCTGGAGACGACCTTCAACACCAAGAGCCGCAAGGTCAGCTCCGCCCCCAAGCCCCCCGCCACCCCGAAGGTCGGAGAGGGGACTGTGCTCGCCGCCAATGCCTCCAAGGAGACTGGCGAGGAAGGTGCTGAAGCCCAGGAGTCCACCCCTGTCGAGACCCCTGTGCCGAAGTTCGCCTTCGGTTCGGACGCGCCCGCAGGCGGCGCCAGCGAGGTGCTCGAGGACGAGGCCAATGAGAAGGGCGAGCGCGACATCCGCTGGGCCAAGCTCTGCGAGGGCCTCGACGAGAGCGTGTACGACAAGGTCACCAAGCTCGACATCAAGGGCGTCTACGGCAACCGCGTCTACCGCCGCGTCTAT
>JAHFTI010000134.1:0-3992 GCA_023265535.1 Opitutaceae bacterium | reverse complement strand
CTCGCCTCCCACCTGGTCGGGTATGTCAACAAGGAGAACGTGGCGTCCTCCGGCATCGAGCGTTATGCCGACTTCTATCTCCAGGGCCAGAAGGGCTGGGTTGTCAGCGAGCGCGACGGCCGCCGTCGTGAGCTGGCGCAGTTCCGCACGCGCGAGGTTCGCCCGGTCGACGGTTACGACGTGGTCCTTTCGATCGACTCCATTGTCCAGCACATGGTCGAGCAGGAGCTCCAGTACATCGCCGAGAAATACAAGCCCCAGAAGGCCACGATCATCGTGAGCGACGCCCGAACCGGCTTCCTCCTGGCAATGGGCAATTACCCCAACTTCAACCCCAACGAATACTCCAAGGCCGACATCGCCGCCCTCAAGAACGCTGCCCTGACCGACATCTATGAGCCGGGTTCGACCTTCAAGATCATCGCCGCCTCCGCTGCCCTCGACCTGGGTCTCGTGAGTCCCGAGAGCAAGTTCAACTGCTCCGAGGACACGGTCACCTACAAGGGCAAGACGATGGGTCTGCGCGAGGACCACAAGTTTGAGCACGCCCTCAGCGTGCGCGAGATCCTCTCGCACTCCTCCAACCGAGGCGCCGCCCAGATGGCCTTCATGGTGGGCGAGGAGAAGTACTACAACTACTCCAAGGCCTTCAACATCGGTGTCCCCACGGGCTTTCCCGCCGACAGCGAGTCGCGCGGCATCCTGCATGCCCACGAAAAATGGAGTCCGAAGGATTTCTCGCGCATTGCCATGGGCCACTCCGTCAGTGTCACTCCGCTGCAGGCCCATTGCGCCATGGGTGTCATCGCCAGCGGCGGCCAATGGCTGCGCCCGCAGATCATCCGCGAGATCCGCGACTCCTCAGGCGAGATCGTCTTCCGCTTCGAGGGCGTTGCTGAACGCCGGGTGATCCAGGCTGCCACCGCCGACAAGATGGCTGGCATGCTCAAGTGGGTCACGATCAAGGGCGAGGGCACCGCCGCCAGCGCCGCCATCGAGGGCTTCGAGGTCGCCGGCAAGACGGGCACCACGCAGAAGATCAAGGACGGGGCCTATTCCACGCGCCATCACGTCGCCTCCTTCGTTGGATTCTTCCCGGCCAGCCGCCCCGCCGTCGTGATCTCGGTCATCGTTGATGAGGCCACCACCAACCTTGGACCGCGCGGCGTCTCCTACGGCAGCGCAGTCGCCGCACCTTCCTTCAAGCACATCGGCGAGCAGCTGATCCAGTACCTCAACATCAAGCCGGTGGTCGAGGTCAAGCGCGCCGGTGTCCTGGCCATGGGGGCAAACCGATGATCGGTTACATCACTTCCGACTCCACGTTGATCCACGCCTTCCGCGCCCTTCCGGCCGGTGGCACCCGTCGTCTCGACGCGATCACGAAACGCATCTTCAAAATGGCTCCCAAGCTCTCCGACTACATCCTGGACGGCGAGGCCGTCTCAGTGCGGGGCGAACTCGATCGCCCCATCTCAGGCATCGCGATGGACAGCCGCCGCGTCGTCCCTGGCAATCTCTTCTTCGCCCTCCCCGGCCTGCGCGCCGATGGCAGCAGTTTCATCGACGAGGCGATCGCCCGTGGCGCCGTCGCCGTGGTGTGTTCGCGCCTGCCCATGGCCTGCCCCGCGAAGGTTACCTTCATCGAGGTGTCCGAGCCGCGCGTCCTGCTTGCTCGTGTCGCCCAGCGCTACTTCAAGTTCCCGGACCGCGAGATGAATGTCGTCGGAGTCACCGGCACCAACGGCAAGACTACGGTCACCCACCTGCTCAAGCACTTCCTGTCCTCCAGCGAACGCACCGGCCTGCTCGGCACCATCAGCTACGACCTGGGCACGCGCACGGTTCCCTCCTTCAAGACCACCCCCGAGTCGCTCGACATCTTCGGCATGCTTGCCCAGATGCGCGATTCCGGCTGCCGCCATGCCGTCATGGAGGTCAGCTCCCACGGCATCGACCAGAACCGCGTGCTCGGCATGCAGTTCGGCGTGGCGATCTTCACCAATCTCACGCGCGACCATCTCGACTACCACAAGACGCTCGAGGCCTATTTCGAGGTCAAGACGCGCCTCTTCACGGGCGGTGTCGGCCGCGCCCCCAAGGCCGCCGCCGTCAACATTGATGACCCCTACGGCGAGAAACTCGCCGCCCTCCTGCGCCGCGAGCACCCGAATGTACGCGTGATCACCTTCGGCGAAAAGGACGGGGCGGATATGCGCGCCGAGAAGCTGGAGTTGGGTTACAAGTCCACCCGCTTTGAGCTCGTCTACGACGGCCAGCGCGTGACCATCGATTCCCCGCTCATCGGCCACTACAATGTGAGCAACCTGCTCGCCGCCTTCGCGGCGGTCTGGGCCCTCGACCGCAAGCCCGCCGAGCTCGCCGGGCTGCTCGCCAGCTTCAAGGGAGTCGCAGGCCGCATGGAGCGCATCGAGCAGGGGCAGTCCTTCAACGTGCTCGTCGACTACGCCCACACGGACGATGCCCTGCGCAATGCGCTCAACATGCTGCGCAGCGTCACGCCGGGCCGCCTGCTCGTCGTCTTCGGCTGCGGTGGCAACCGCGACCGCACCAAGCGCCCTCTGATGGTGCGCGCCGTGCAGGAATACGCCGACCACGCCTTTGCCACCGCCGACAATCCCCGCAGCGAGGGCATGACCCGCATCTTCGAGGACATGCGCGAGGGTGTCATGCGCGAGGACGCAATCACCTGGATCGACGACCGCCGCCGCGCCATCAGCCTCGCCCTCGACATGGCCCGCCCCGGCGACTGCCTGCTCATCGCCGGCAAGGGCCACGAGAGCTACCAGGAGTTCGGCGACACGGTGATCCCCTTTGACGACCGCCAGGTCGTGCGCGAGCTCATTGGCATCAAGTCACTCAAGGAGCCGCGTGCCTGAGGCCCCCCATGCCGACCTTCACTCCCAGCCTGCTTGCCGAATGGACGGGCGGACACTGGGGCCATGAGCCCCGTGTTGCGCTGACCGGCTTCACCGTCGACACCCGCACGATCACTGCGGGGCAGGTGTTTGTCGCCCTGCGCACGGAGCGACGTGATGGTCATGACTTTCTGGATACGGCCCGCGCCGCCGGCGCCGGTGCCGCCCTGGTCTCGCGGCTCAATCCCGCGGTCGACCTGCCCCAGCTCGTGGTCGCCGACCCGCTGGTCGCCTTCCAGGCCATCGCGCGCGCCCACCGCCGCCTCTTCACCGGACCGGTGATCGGCATTTCCGGCAGCTGCGGAAAGACCTCCACCAAGGATCTGCTCGCCCTCCTGCTGGGCGGCCCCGGTGCCGGCGTCCTCGCCACCGAGGGCAACCTCAACAACCACCTCGGCGTCCCGCTCACCCTCACGCGCCTCGATCCCGCGGAGCATCGCTTCGCCGTCGTCGAGGCCGGCATCAGCGGCCCTGGCGAGATGGATGTGCTCGCCGGCATGATCGAGCCCGACATCTCCATCACCACCCTCATCGGCCCTGCCCACCTGCTCGAGCTCGGCGGCCTCGAGGGCGTGGCCCGCGAGAAGTCCCGCCTGGGTGCGGCCGTCCGCCCCGCCGGCATGGCCGTCTTTCCCGGGCAGTGCGCCGCCTTCTCCGCGTTCCGCGACCTCTCCGTACCGCGCATGGTGCTCGAGCCGGCCGAGGTGATCCGCCCCGAGCAGCCCCCGCGCGACGTGGTCTATTACACCACGACCCAGCGCGACGACAGCACGGCGGTGGCGCTCGCCTACGGGCTGCCGCCCCCGCTCACCTTCACCTTCCGCAAGGTCTCGCAGGGCATGGCGCAGAACGCCGCCCTCGCCATCTGCGCCGCGCTCTGGCTCGGCGTATCCGCGAAGCAGATACAGGAGCGCCTCCAGGCTTGGGGCGCGGCCCGCTGGCGCGGCGAGATCATCCGCTCGGGTGAGCGCCTGTACTACGTGGATTGCTACAACGCCAATCCCGCCTCGATGCGCGACGCGCTCCAGAATTTCGACAGCATTGCCCCCGCCT
>JAHFTI010000133.1 GCA_023265535.1 Opitutaceae bacterium | reverse complement strand
GCGCGTGGCCCGGCAGGATTGACTCCCCGGGCAAGCGTGCTCGGAGTGGGGGGCGTGAAACGCACGCCCAGGCCTGCAGTCTTGGTGGCCGGGAGACGCCTGTCCCCCGCGCTCGCCGCGTTGCTGCTTCTCGCCGGCTGCGCGAGCGATCCCGCCTCCGCGCCGTCGGCCGTGCCCGCCGCCCCGCTGGGCCCTGTCCCTGCCGCGGCACAGGCTGCCTCCCCCGCAGCGGGGCCGCGTATCACGCCCTTGGATACCGAGGCCGCCCGCCGCTCCGTGCGCGCCTGGGAGGAACGCGGCTGCGTGGGGGGCCTCCAGTCCGTCACCGACACCGCCCTGCTCGGCTATGCCCAGGGTGAGCTCGAGGCCATGCACGGCTGGAACTGCCTCGCCCGCTTCCTGATCCTGCTCGGGCAGGACGAGCAGGAGGTGCTCCTGGCCTGGCGCGCGCACCTGGAGCAGGCCGGCCTCATGAGGCCTGAACTCGCCTCCCTCACGCGCGGCCGCTCCGGCGTTTCGCTGGCCATGCGCCTCGACCCCGCCCTGCGCACCGGCATCCCGGAACGTCCCGGCTGCCTTTCCTCCTTCGTGTCGATTGTCTCCCGCATCGACCAGCCCGTGCGTGTGCTGGAGATCCTCTCCACGCTCCATCGTGCGGACCCCGTCGCCTTCTGGGACTATTTCGACCTGGCCCTGGCCATCGCCATCGTGCACGACGTGCCGCCCCCCTCCACCTGGCCGCACGCCCAGGGCCCCGCCGCGGGCTTTCGCGGCCTGGGCTCGCAGCCCCTGCCCCTCTTCGAGCACCTGGTCGCGCTCGACCGCGCCGGCAAGACCCTGCTGCCCCTGCGCGAACTGGGCGCGGACCAGCTGAAGTTCGTCGTCGACAGCTCGGTGGGCCTCAACCAGCTGCGCTGGGCGCGCCTGGCGGTCAACGTGCCGCTCGAGGACCTCGACACCCTGTACTCACAGATTCGCTACAGGGATGACCGCGTGCGGGCCGGCAGGCTGCATTGGGACGGTCCCGCCTACACGCTGCCCGAGATCGCCGCGCGCGGCGGCATCTGCGTGGACCAGGCCCTTTACGCCGCCGAGGCGGGCAAGTCCGCCGGCGTGCCCACGCTCCTCTTCCGGGGGCGGGGCACCAGCGGGCGCCACGCCTGGTTCGGCTTCCTGGGCTCCGGTGGACGCTGGCACCGCGATGCCGGCCGCGGGCGCGAGCAACGCTTCGCCTCGGGCATCGCCACCGACCCCCAGAGCTGGGGCGACCTTTCGGAGCAGTCCCTGGTCATGCTGGACAAGGCCCGCACCGAGTCCCCCGCCGCCCGGCGCGCCCGCCTTCACCTCGAGGCCGGCGGCTGCCTCGTGCTGGCTGGCAGGGTGGAGGAGGCCCGCTCCGCCGCCCGCCGCGCCCTCGCCGAGGATCCGCGCAGCCTGGGGGCCTGGGAGTTCCTCTTCACCCTGGCCGCCGGAGGCCCGGGCCTTCCCAGGACCACGCCCGAGGCGCGCGCGGCCCTCTGCAGCGAGGCGGCCGCCGCCCTCCAGGAGTATCCGGATGTTGAATACCTTTTCACCCGCCGCCTGGCCGCCAGCCTGCGTGCGCGCGGGCGCGACGCCGAGGCCGACGCCCGCCTGCGCGAGTTCTCGGAGCGCGTCCGCCGCCGCCGTTCCGACCTGGGCCTGCGCCAGGAGAGCGAGAACCTGGCCCGTGAGCTCTCCGGCCTCCCGCCCGCCGCCCAACAGCGCGCCTTCGAGGCCGCCCTGTCCCGGCACGCCAAGGGCTCGGCCATCGGGGCCTTCGACCTGCTCGTCGTTCCCTTTGCCCACCACCTGGCCTCCACTGGCAGGCCCGAGGAGGCCCGCAGCTCCGTGCGCCGCGCCCGCGAACTCCTGAAGCCCCGCAAGGGCACCCAGCTGGACACGGACCTGGCAGCCCTGCTCGCCAGGCTCTAGCCGGGCTCCCGCCACCCCGGCCACCCGCCCCCCCCGGCACCCCGGCCGCCGCCCCCGCCCCCGCCGCCGCCACCGCCGCCGCCACCGCCGTGTGGAGGCGTCCGGGGGAGGTCCCTGTCTGCGGCCAGGGCAGGGCGCCAGCCCGGTCACCCCGGTCCCGCCTGTAGTGCCAATCGCATTACGGTACAGCAGAGGCGGCGCTTGACCCCGCCCCCCCGCGGGAATTGACTGCAGGAGCTTTGCCCTCCGCTGCTTGCAGCGGTCCGCATCAACCTCAACCCCCCGTCCGACTTAGCTCGCAATCCCATGCACAGCATGCATCGTTGGCTCTCCATTTTTGGACTCAGCATGAGCATCGTCTCCTCCCAAATCGCCGCTTCCGCCGCGGACAGCAGCATCTCCCAGCAAGCCTGGGGCAAGACCCAGAGTGGCATCTCCGTTGATCTCTACTCGCTCAAGAACGCCAATGGCGTCGAGGCGCGTATCAGCAACTACGGCGGCACCCTGACCCATTGGTTCGCCCCGGACCGCAACGGCAAGCTCGGGGACGTCGTCCTCGGCTTCGACACGCTCGCCGAATACGAGGCGGGCAGCCCCTATTTCGGCTGCCTCGTCGGCCGCTTCGGCAACCGCATCGCCAAGGGCAAGTTCGTCCTCGACGGCACCACCTACCAGCTGCCCCTCAACGACGGCCCCAACACGCTGCACGGCGGCACCCAGGGCTTCGACAAGGTCGTCTGGACCGCCAAGCCCGTCCCGGGCGCAGAGCCCGCCCTCGAGCTCACCTACGTCTCCAAGGACGGCGAAATGGGCTACCCCGGCAACCTCACGGTCAAGGCCGTCTACACGCTCACCAAGGACAACGCCCTCCGCCTGGACTACACCGCCACGACGGACAAGCCGACCATCCTCAACCTCACCCAGCACGCCTACTTCAACCTCGCCGGCAAGGGCACGATCAATGATCACGTGCTCTACCTGAATGCCGACAGGATGACCCCGGTCGACGCCACGCTCATCCCCACGGGCGAGCTCACCCCGGTCAAGGGCACGCCCTTCGACTTCACCACGCCCACCAAGATCGGCGCCCGCGTCGAGGCCAAGGATGCCCAGCTCGGCTACGGCAAGGGCTACGACCACAACTTCGTCGTCAACCAGGCCAAGCCGGGTGAGCTCACCCTCCAGGCCCGCGTGACCGAGGCCACCACGGGCCGCATGCTCGAGGTGCTCTCCACCGAGCCCGCCGTCCAGTTCTACGGCGGCAATTTCCTCACCGGAAAGCTCAAGGGCAAGGGCGGCGAGCTGATTCCGCACCGCAGCGGCTTCTGCCTCGAGCCCCAGCACTATCCCGACTCCCCGAACCAGGCCTCCTTCCCCAGCACCGTGCTGCGCCCGGGCCAGGTCTACAAGAACACGATCATCTTCCGCCTCGGCGTGACGAAGTGATCCGAGCCTGAGCACCACAGCTTCCAGGGCCCGCCGCGGATGACGCGACGGGCCTTTTTGTTACGCGTGCGTCACGCGGAGGTCATATCTCGGTGAACCGCCCTCATTCGCTTTGCCTGTGGCGGCGCGGTGCGTTTGCAGTGTGCGCATCCCCATGCCCGCTCCCACTGCACTCGCTCAAGGCAAGCTCCTTCGGGGCTTCGAAAAACTCCCTGGTTCAGCCAAGCTGCGCATGTTCCTGCGCACCGCACGGCAGCGCTTCATCCCGGCACCCGCCCCCGTCCCCCACGAGGCGGTGATCCGCGTCCGGCAGGACACCCTTCTCGGCGACGGCCGCTGTGGACTTCACCAGCGCGCCACCGTGCTCCGCATCCCGGGCCGCGGTCCCGTGCCCACCATCGTCATCGGAGGCTTCGTCCCCGACGCCACCGAGTCCGTCTTCCTGCTGCGTGAGCAGCTCGTCCACCAGGGTGACGTGTATTGCCTGAACTATCCCTGCGCCGGTTTCAGCACGGACCTCTTCCTCGCCCAGCTCGATGACCTGGTGGAGGAGCTCGCCGTCCTGCGCGGCCGCGAGCCCGTTGTCCTTTCCGTCAGCTTTGGCGCCGGCCTGGCGCTCGAGTGGCTCCGCCGCCGCCGCCTGGGCGGTGGCAGCCACGCGATCCGCGGCCTGGTGCTGGTCAGCCCCGTTGCCTGCGTGGAGGACCTGATGGCCGGAGGCGGTGCGAAGCCTTCCACCCTCCTTGGACGCGCGATCCAGCCCTACCTGGGCGGGGACCGCGTGGACGAAAAGGTGGTCGAGCGTTCGCGCACCATCTTCGGCAAGATGTTCGAGTCGGGCGCCCAGAACAAGGACGCCCTCGCCGGCATCATGACGCCCGCGGAGCTCGGTTTCCTCAAGGACCGCGTGCTCGGCACCATCCGGGGCATCGATTTCCGCGGCGCCTGCGAGCGCGTCGACGCGCTCAAGGCCATGCACTCCCCCTCGTCCTACTTCCTGCCCGGCATCCTGCCCCTGGCCGAGGTGCCCACGCTGGTGCTCTACGCCGAGAAGGAGGACAGCGTCCTCGACGAGGGCTCGCCGACCCGCTCCTCCCTCCTGCGCTCCCTGCTCGCCTACTTCCCCAAGGGGCGCTGCCTGCAGGTGCGCAACAGGGGCGGCAGCCCGGTGCAGCACGCCTCGCTCATCTTCCACGTGGCCAATTTCCGCCCCCTCATCGCCTCCTTCTACGTGGGACTCAGAAAGGGCCGCTTCGGCAGGGAGGCGGCATGAGGACCCCGGCCCGTGCATTGGTCCGCGGCGCGGCCCAGGCCGCCGCGCTGATTTCCCGTCGCCGCCGTCGCGGTGTAGGTTCGGGGCACGCCGCACAGGAGCGGGCCCTCGCGTATCTGGTCGATGGATACGCCCGCTGTGTCGACGGCGCCTCCTTCGGCCTGCGCAGCGGCATGGGAGCCGCCGAATTCCGGCGCCGTGTGCCCCTCAGGACCTACGAGGGCTTCGCCCCGCTCGTCGCCCGCATGCTGCAGGGCGAGGCCGACATCCTCTGGCCGGGCACCTGCGACCACTTTGCCGTCTCCTCCGGCACCACCGCCGGCCGCACCAAGCACCTTCCGGTCAACCGTGAGATGATCGCCCATTTCAGGCGCACCGGCCTGGAATCCCTCCTGCTCGCCTCGGAGCATTGCGGCAACGGGCTTTTCGCAGGGCGCAGCCTCTTCCTGGGGGGCGCGACCGCCCTCGATCCGCTGCCCCGCCCGGCCGGAAGTGCGGCGGGCTTTGCCGGCGACCTGAGCGGCATCACCGCGCTGCGCATGCCGCGCTGGGCCGACCGTTTCCTCTACGAGCCGGGCAGCGAGATCGCCCGCATCGCAGACTGGCCCCGCAAGATTTCCGCCATTGCCGAGCGCTGCCTCAACCGCGACATCACCCTCCTGGCGGGCATTCCCAGCTGGGTGCTGGTCCTTGCGGAGGAGTTGCGCCGAAGGGCCGCCTTGCAGGGCCGCCCCGCAGCCTCCCTCAGGGAGATCTGGCCCGGGCTGCGCTGCCTCGTCCCCTACCTGACCGAGCTGCGCGCAGTGTTGGGCGAGGGAGTCGGCTTCCACGAGGTCTATCCCGCCTCCGAGGGTTTTGTCGCCGCCCAGGATGGCGAATCCGGCGCCGGCCTGCGCCTCTTCTGTGACGCCGGCATCCATTACGAATTCCTTCCCCTGGCCGACTACGACGAGGGCCGTCTCGCCGAACTGGGCCCGAAGGCACTGCCCCTCGAGGGCGTCGAAACGGGCGTCGACTACGTGCTCATCATGAGCACTCCCGCAGGGCTGAGCCGCTACGTGATCGGCGATGTGGTGCGCTTCGTCTCCACCGATGTGCCGCGGCTGGTCTACTCCGGCCGCACGCGCCTGCAGCTTAGCGCTTTTGGCGAGCATGTCATCGAGCGCGAGCTCACCGAGTGCATCGCCCGCCGTGTATCCAGCCGCGGACTACAGGTGGCCAACTTCCATGTTGCCCCCGTCTTTGTCGACCTCGCGGCCGGCGTGACGCGCGGCCGGCACGAATGGTGGATCGCACTGCGCGGCAGCGACGCCCGCCTGCTCGACCCCGCCGTCCTGGCCGTCGAGCTCGACGAGGAGCTCTCGCACCGCAACGACGACTACGCCGCCAAGCGCGCGGGTGGCGGGCTGGACCTTCCCCTGGTGAACCTGGTTTCGCCCGCCGTCTTCGAGGAGTGGCAGAAGTCCGTCGGGAAATGGGGCGGACAGAACAAGATGCCCCGCTGCCGCAGCGACCGCGAGGTGGCGGCCGGGTTGGCCTTGCACGGTGGCTGAACGCCCCTGTGCACAGCGTCCCAGGCGCGCCTATCCCACTTGGAGCCGGAACCAAATGTAGCCGATTCCACCCGCGCAGAAACTCAGGCCCACCTTCCATCCCAGGCGCAGAAAATCCCCATAGCTGAGCACGATGCCGGTTTGCTGTGAGAGCATGTTAGCCGCGATGGGGCCGGCCGTCGCCGAGAGTAGCGTCGTGCTCGACCCGGCTAGCACGCCGAGTGACAGGCACCACCACACCATGTGGCCTGGAAGTTGCCCATCAAGGCGTTCGGCAATCGGGATGAGCACCGCCGTCGTGGGACCTGCGGAGAAGAATGCGGTGAGGACACAGGCCAGGATGATCAATGCGGCCGAGAGCCTCACTGGGTTTCCTCCTGCAAGTGCGATGACCTCGTGGGCCAGCCACTCCAAGGCCCCCGTCGCCTGTATCGCCCCGGCGAATACAAAGAGACATGCGATGAACAGGGTGCTCTTTACGTCAACCTCGGTCGCCCACTTCTGGGGCTCCTTCAGGAACCAGATGCACAGGCAGGCAGAAAGGATGCACACCACCTCGGGTGGAAAGGGAAACCATCCGGTGAAGACCAGTCCGATCAGCATCAGGAGAAAACAAAGCGCTGCCGGCCAAAAGAGCCGCTGATGGATGGCCAGCCGTTCGCTTTGCTGGCGGATCATCTCCGTCATCATGGCCCGGTGAAAGGCCGGTGCGCAGCCCAGGTCGGCCCTCCGGAAGCTCAGGAGCATCAGCACCAGCAGCAGGAGGATGCACACGGGCATCATCCAGCCGATGAACGCCATGAAGGGGATCGCCTGTGAACGGCTGATGAGGATATTGGGGAAATCGCCGATCATCGTGCTCGCCCCTCCCAAGTTGCTGGCGATTACGATGGCCACGACGGTCCGACGCAGACGGTCCGCCTCCATGCCGACGGCGCGCAGAGAGCCGATCATCAGTGGCAGCAGAACATAGAGGCAGGTCAGGTTTGGCAGCAGCGACGAGAAACAGTACGTCATCACCATGAACGAGGGGATCAGGACACGCTGGTCTCCACGGGCCCAGATGACCAGCACCCGACAGACACGCTCGAACATGCCTGAGGCGGCAAACACCGAGGCGAAGATGCCGATTGACAGAAGTATGAGGATGACCGGGAGCGAAATGCTTGCGAGCGCCCGGTCGGCCGGGAAAAAGCCAAGCCCCTGTCCCAGTCCGAGCAGCACTGCCACGGCCGCCAGCGCAGTTGCCTCCTTTTGTCTTGGAAACCACGCTATGACCAGCGTCGCTCCGAGGACAATGCCGAGTACGAGAAGCGTGGCCATCATTGCGCGTGATCCTCGATGAGATGTGTGATGGAATGGTTCCACCAGCAGGGGCGGAAGTCTTCCGAGTAGGGCTGCATATGGCCTCCACCCAAGGCAAAGTTCCTTTCCCGTGGAAGAAGCAGGAGCATACGGTCCACCTGGTCTCGCGCGCTCATCAGGAAGGGGCGCAGTTGCGCAGGCCCCAATACGTTGCAACTGTGAACAAGAAAGCCGGAGAGCAGTACCCCGTCAGCCCAATCCAGGGATTCCTCAAGCTGGGAAAAGGGGAGGGGGGACTCCATCCGCCCCGCCGAGTCTGTCACCCCCTGCCCAGGACTCTCGATTGCCGGAGGGCCTTCGAGCAGCAGGTGTCGGTAGCGGCGGTCTGAGCCATCCAAGGTAAGCAGAAAGGGGATCTCATGGTCATGGCCAACCAGGAGCACCCGCCGGGAAGGCCCCAGCAGTTTCAGCGTCCTCTCCAACAGCAAGGACTCCCTCCTCATGAGATCTGCGGCAATGTGTTCCGCCGCCAACTTTCCCGCTTGGATCTCCCTGAGCCAAAGTCCGAGCGGGTTCATTCGTTTGCACCCCTCAAGAAGCGGCTGCCAAGCCTCCCTGATGTTCTGTTTGCGACGCAGGGTTAGTTCCAGTATGCGCAGGGCTGTGCTCACCGGCCCAAAGGTCCATGCATTCGCATCGATGAGGGCAAGAAGCCCTTCCTCCATTTGAGGAGCTCGCGTGTTGGCATTCAATGCGCTGCCTTGCCCTTCAGCATCGTCAGGATTTCCTGCTGTGTCTCCTGCAGGTCTCGCAGCCTGTTTTCCACTTCGCCTATCCGGCGTGCCAATCGACGGATCTCGGGAGGAGCGAAGCGCATGACCTCCTCGTCGCTGAGTTGCTCCGTTGAGGCGCCACGAGGATGGTGTTGTGGTGTCGGGTGGCCGTCGTGATGATCGTGGTGTGGCATGAGGTTCCGTTCAAGTAGGCGTTGTCTGCGCCACTCATATCGGCCGCGACCTTCCCAGCGGCAAGTCCGCCGGCCACATCCGGCACTCGTTTTTGTTTATGCACGTATAATCACGTGTTATGGGGCAGAGTGGAGCACTCGACGTCCCCTTCGCTACCGCGCAGGGCGGCCGTGTGTGGGTGGGGGGCGCTGGCGTCAGTCCCTGCCTCTCCCGATCTTGAGCCGGAAGCGTTCGATGAAGGATTGTGCCAGCGGACTAAGTTCACTGCCCTCGCGCCATACGGCACCCACCTTGGCAACCTCCTCGTAATCCTCGATGGTGCGGGAAACCAACTGCCGCCTGGAGGCACGGGCCTGGAAGCTCAGTGGCAGCACGGTGACGCCCATTCCCTCGGCGAGCATCTCGAACGCCGTGACGGCGAGCTCGGTGCTAAACGGAATGCGCAGCTCCATCCCTCGTTCGGCAGCAAGGGAGCCGAGGCGCTGCCTCAGCCCGGGACAGTA
>JAHFTI010000132.1 GCA_023265535.1 Opitutaceae bacterium | reverse complement strand
ATCTTGGTGACCACGGTCCCCCAGGAATGGGACACGACAATCACGCGCCGTCCCGGATTGGCGGTCACGATGCGTTTCATCTGATCCTGCACGGAGCGCGCCAAGGTGTCGCATTCCCGTGCGAAGTCCAGGGTGGACACCGACTCGTTGCGCCCGGGAAGGCGGAAGGTCACCTCCTCGCAGGGAAGGCGCCATTTCTTCGCGATGTCGTCCGACCAGCCATCCTCGCGGTTGCCGCCCCCCACGCCGTGAACAACAATGACCAGGGGTTCCGTCTGCGCCCTCAACACGAGAGCCGTCAACACCAACAGGAGCGTCCAGAATTTCATGAGCGATCGGGGTTGCCCGACATCGTAGCGAAGTGAACCCGTCATGCAACGCACCGCTCAGTGTAGGAATTACGCCTCGGCGCGCCGTGGCCGAACGCGCGCCAGCCCGCACCACCGCCGCCTCACAGCACCCACGCCAGGCTAGCGCCCACGAGCAGCCCGAAGAGGTGCGCCTCCCAGGAACTGCCGTCGCGCGCAGGCGCCACCGCGCCGAGCATGCCTCCGTAGAACACGAACACCACGGCCGCGATGCCAAGGTCGGCAAGGGAGCCGCTGCGCCACGCCGCACACAGCAGGAAGCCGAGGTAGCCCAGGATCACGCCGCTCATGCCCATGTGCGAGGCCTTGCGCCCAAGAAGCCAGACCAGCAGGCCTGAGCCGAGTGCAATGCCCACCGAAACCTGCACAAAGAGTTCCTCGCCGCGCAGGAGCACCAGCCAGCCGAGGACCAGGAAGGGCGGCAGGTTGGCGAACAGGTGCGCGAGGTTCACATGCATGAAGGGCGCGGTCACCAGGGCAAACACACCCGGGAGGCTGCGAGGGATGATGCCCAGCACCTGAACGGAAGCGCCGCCGAGCCCACCGAGCAGGGCACCCAGCACCATCGCAGCCGCAGGCCAGGCCAGCAGGGCCCAGGGACGGGTCAGGAAGGCAAGTTCAAGCCAGGCTGTGAGCAAGTCCATGGTCGCCACAAAGCAGCGCAGGCACGCAGACCGCAAGCCCGGGACACACGCCGAGGGAAGGACTCCACACCCCAGCCATGGACGGCGCTCACGTCCCTTCCGGAGCGGCGTTCCGCCCGAGGCGAAAGGTGAACGAAACCACAGCCGCAAGTCCCTGCCCCCCAAACCCGGATCTCTGCAATAGTTAGAGCAGCCCCGATGTGGGCGCAGCCGGGGCAAACCCACAGCCTCTGTCCTGAAGCCAAGGCTAATCCAAACCACGACCGTTTCCGCCCCACTTCAGCCCACAGCCGCGCTTCAACCCGTTTTCCACTCATGGCCCGAAAGCCTTTAGTATCACACATCTATACCGCCGACCCGTCCGCGCACGTGTTCGAGGGCAGGATGTACATCTATCCCTCCCATGACCTCAGCCTCGAGGTTGAGGAAAATGACCTCGGCGACCAGTACCAGATGGCCGACTACCACATCCTCTCGCAGGAGACGCCCGAGGGTCCCACGACGGACCACGGCGAGGCGCTCCACCTGCGTCAGGTCCCCTGGGCCTCCCGCCAGCTCTGGGCTCCGGATGCCGCCTTCAACCACGGGCGCTACTACCTCTACTTTCCCGCCCGCGACAAACAGGGAATCTTCCGCATCGGCGTCGCCAGCGGCCTGCGTCCCGAGGGCCCCTTCACCGCCGAGCCCGAGCCGATCAAGGGCAGCTTCAGCATCGATCCCTGCGTCTTCCGCGACGACGACGGCACCTTCTACATGTATTTCGGCGGCCTCTGGGGCGGACAGCTCCAATGCTGGCCCACCGGACAGTTCATCGCCGACGCCACCACGCCCCCGGCCGACCAGCCCGCCCTCTGCCCGAAGGTCGCCCCGCTGCGCGACGACATGATCGAATTCGCCCGCCCGCCCGCCGATGCCGTCATCACCGACGACAAGGGCCAGCCCCTGCTCGCAGGCGACAACACCCGCCGCTATTTCGAGGGCCCCTGGATGCACAAGCACGCGGGCACCTACTACCTCTCCTACTCCACGGGCGACACCCACCTGCTCGTCTACGCCACCTCGAAGAGCCCGCTGGGCCCCTTCACCTACCGCGGCCAGATCCTGAGCCCGGTGGTCGGCTGGACGACCCACCACTCCATCGTGGAATTCAAGGGCCGCTGGTTCCTCTACTACCACGACTCCACGCTCTCCGGCGGCGTCAGCCACCGCCGCTGCGTGAAGGTCCAGGAGCTCTTCTACGAGGCGGACGGCAGCATCCGTCCCATGGGGCCCTGAGGCCCGGACGGCGAACCTGCGCTCCGGGCATTGCCCGACAGGCGAACTGTCCCGCCAGGGGGGCCCGTTTCATGGGACCCCGATGGAATAGTCTTTATTCGCGCGGTGCCCCCTCCCAGATATTGGCTGACCTCACTGACGAGTGCGGCCCCGCATGCTGCTGATTCCGCCTGAGATCCTTCTGCTCGCCCTGCTGTGGTTCCTGCTGCGGTACCGGTCGCCCACCTCCGGTGCGGGGACTGCCGGCAAGCTCCTCCTGGCGTCGGCCTCCCTGTGTTGCCTGGCCTTTGCGGCCATGACCCTGCTCATGGCCTTTCGCATCTATGATGATGAGGGGTACGTGCTCCATTCGCTCCGACAACACCTCGACGGAGCTGCGCTTTACGACCAGGTCCAGAGCCTCTACGGCCCGTTTCTTTTCCTATGGTGGAAGGCGCTTGGGCTCCTCGGGATCCCGCCCTCCCACGACAACGGGAGGATACTCACCCTCGTTTACTGGGCGCTGCTCAGCGCCGGGACCACTGGCCTCACTTGGCGACTCACCAAATCCTTGCCAGCCACGCTGCTGACCCTGTGCCTCACGACAGTCTACCTGAGGGTGCTTGCGGACGAACCCACCCATCCTGTGGCGCTGATCGCCGTGCTCTTCATGCTGGCCGCCTGGCTGTACCCCGCAGGCAAGACAGCCGCTGCAGCCAGGACTTTCTCCCTCGGAACCCTCTGCGGAGCGCTCCTCCTGACCAAGTTCAACACAGGTATCTTCCTGCTCGCGGGCTGTGGTGTCTGGTTCCTGTGGACACGTCGCCAGCTCGGTCCTCGCCAGAAGGCCGCCTTCCTAGGAGCAGCGGCGCTGTTGCTGGCGTTGCCGCCGGTCCTGATGAGATCGTACTGGAACCTCGAGGGAGTCGCTCTCCACGCCCTGGTGACAAGCTGCTGCTTTCTGGCAGGGCTGGCAACGAGTTCCCGTTCCACCGCCCCCGCTTCTGAGCCTGCCCAAGGGGCACCGGCCTCCCTGGCAGGGCTCTGCGTCTCGATCATCATCATCCTAAGCTACGCTTGGGGGACTGGCAGCACCCTGGCCGGGCTTGCCGACGGACTGCTGCTCTCGCACCTGCGGAATGCCGGGGTGTTCCACATTCCGATGCCCTGGCTGACAGGCACGACGTGCTTCACCCTGGCCTGTGCCGCGCTCTGCGGCGCCGCCCCTGTGCTCAAGTCCCCATGGGCGCAGGCCCTGTGCCGCCTCCCCTGCCTCGTTGCAGCCACAGCGATCGCACTGGCCTGGTGCGGCATTCTCCCGTTCAGGACCGAGGCGATGGTGCTCTCACTCGGTTTGCCTGCCGCCTGCACCGCACTCATCCCCGCGGGAGGGCGCGACACAAATCCCAGTTTCCTGCTCTGGCTGTTTCTTCTGGCAACAACGCATACCCTGCATGCCTTTCCCGTGGCCGGCACCCACCTCGCCGCAGGCAGCCTGCTGCTCATTCCCCTCCTGTTCCGCGGCTCAATCGACTGCCTGGCTCCGCTGCTGGCAAACACGGGGTCAAAAATCCTCGCCCCCGCCTGTTCGGCATTGATCGTCGGAGTGGCGGCATACGGTCTCCACGGGCCACTCTCCCTTGCCTCGCATTGGATGCCCACACGACACGCTCTGGACTTGCCGGGTGCGCGTCACCTGATGCTCAGTCCGGCGCGGACAGGCACCCTGCGCGTGCTTGAGACCAATGCACGTCATCACGGCAAGGTGCTGTTCACCAACCCAGGCCTGCTGAGCTTCAACCTATGGAGCGGGGTCCCCACTCCCACCACAAGGAATGTGACCTTCTGGGCGGGCATGCTCAGCACCCGCGACCAGGAGCAGGTGGCGGAAATCCTGCGTGCCAATCCCGCAGCCGTTGTGATCCAGGAGGACAACACTCGGAACAACCTGGCGCAGCTGCGAGTGGTCGACAACAGCCTGACGCGCTGCCTCGACACGGACTTCACCACCCTGTTCTCCCTCGGCAGCTATTCCTTCAGGGTGCGGAAGGGGGCGGATGCAGTGCCGCTCGACCTGATGCAGGTTTCCGTTGCCGGCAAGGGTGTGCTTGAGCTCGATTTCATACACCCCTTCGCAGCGGAAGGCTCGCGCCTTGTATCGGTGGAGTTGATACAATTCACACCCACCAACACCGGAGAGGTCCTCGCCGGCCCAGGGGCCGGCGGTGAGTCAGTCCGCCACTGGCCTGTCGACCTCGGGGGACGACGCCTTGGCGAGACGAGCTCCGGCGGGTTTCCCATGGAGCTGCGCGGCCTCCAACGCATGACCATCAGGCTTGCGATGCCCGGAGGCGCCCCCCCGCCGGCGCCCAACACCCTGATGCTCGTGCTGCGGGACGAACACGGCCGGGCGATCGGTCACGTGCTCGTGGGAGACAGGATCCGCCAGGCGGACAATCCGGGGCAAAGCCGCCCCTGAGCGCCGCGCTCACCAGCCCCGCGTGGGGACCTCGCCGAAATGCACGCCGCCGTCGTGCACCACGGCCTTCGCGCCGGCCCCCCGGCGCAGCTGGATCATCTCGGCCGCCGCCAGCAGAACGGGCCCGTATCCATGGGCCGCATACACGTTGACGGGACGGTGCGCATAGAAGACCGGCTCCCAGCCCATGCCCGTTCCCACGCAGGTCCCGGTCACGCCGCCCTGGGCATCCACCTTGGAGGCGACGGCATTCCAGCCGACCGACACGAGGGGGCCGTAGGCGAGCGGGTCGAGCCAGCCGCGATTGATGCCGCGCGCGAGGGCAAAGACGAACATCGCGCTGGCGGAAGTCTCCTCATAGGTGCCGGGGCGGTCGAGCAGCTGGTGCCAGAGGCCGCGCTGGCCCTGCGTGGCGGCAAGCCCGCGCGCATGGGCCCGGAGCAGCCTCAGGAGTGCGGGACGCCGGGCATGGTCCTCGGGGAGCACCGACAGCAGCTCCACCGTCGCCATGACGGCCCAGCCATTGGCCCGTCCCCAGAGGAAGGCGGGGTGCTCGGCCATGCCCTCCACCCAGCCGTGCATGAAAAGGCCCTTCTCGGCCACGAAGAGACGCTGCTCAAACTGCAGGAGCTGGCGGGCGGCGTCGTCAAGGTAACGCGCCTCGCCGGTGAGCGCCCCCATCTGCGCGAGCGCGGGCACGCTCATGTAGAGATCGTCGAGCCAGAGCGAATTGGGCATGGGGCGATTGCGCGCAAGGGTGCCGTCCGCGAAGCGTTGCTGCCCCGTGGAAATGTAGGCGAGGTCGATGTCGATGAGTCCCTTCAGGTCGGGCCCCACGCCGGCGCGCCGGGCCTTGATCATGGCGGCGGCCATGGCACCGCAGGCATCGAGGGAATTCGGCCGGAGCAGGCCGCGCAGCGCGTTGCGGCGGGTGCCGCGCTCCTCCGCCGGCAGGCGGGCCAGCTGGTCGGTCAGCAGCCTGACGGCCTCGAAGCGCGTGGCGACGTAGCTGCGGTAGGCGGCGTCGCCCGTCGTCTCGGCCAGCAGCAGCATCCCGGCGTAGGTCACGCCCCACTCGTAGCTCACGGTCTGCAGCGGCCTGGGGGCGAAGCCGGGCCGCGCCGGCAGGCGGGACAGGTCGGCGACGGGGGCGCCAGTATCCAAATCCACGATACGCACCGCGGTCTCCTCCTCCAGGCGCGAGAGGACGCGGCGTGCGACGGCCTCGATCTCCTCCACCTTGGCGGGGGCGTAGGCCATCGGATATTCGGGGGTCATCCAGCCGGTGTGCAGCGACAGCAGGGCCTTGTCGGAGGCATTGAGCCCGGCGAAGGGCGCGGGCACCCCGGCCTGGGACTCGGCGGGCGCGACGCTCGAGGCGGCCAGGGGGGCGGAGGAGGAGGAGGGGCCCTGCGCGAACAGGGAGGCGGCGCTCAGGGCCAGGAGGAAAAAGGAACGGTGGGGGCGGGGGTGTTGAAAGCTCACCCTTGCCCAGACGCAGGCGGAAGGACAGGGTTGCGCAAAATTTGCATGCCCCGAGGCATTGGTGCAAAACAGCTTCCGCCCGGCTTCCCCGAGACGAACACCTGCCGACTGGGCCCTCCTGCCACCCCATGCCGCCCCACGCCGCTGCCGGTTCCGTCGCCCCGCCCTATCAGCCCGCACTCTTGGGACGCAGCTTCAGACGGTATTCCCGCAGGCCGGGCCTGGGCGCCGCACCCGACTTACCCGCCGCAGTCAGCTCTCCCTGCCCTTCGGCCACCATCGTGCCGGGGGCCGGCCCAAGGCCCTCGACGTCGAGGCGCAGCTCACGCCAGCTGGCCACATCGCGGCCCCTGACCAGCAGGGCAGCCACCCTGGCCTGGTCGCTGGCGAAAGCCTTGCTCAGCACGAAGGGCTCCTCGCGGGCCGGATCCGCCAGGTAGACCTTGTCGCCCTTCTCATAGTACAGCACGGTGTGCCCGCGCACCTTCTGCTTATCATGGTAGTAGACCGTGAACAGGCTGGCATAATCGGTGCGTGCACCATGGCGCAGGCGAAAGTCCAGAAGGGCGAGGCTCTCAATGAAGCAGGCGTTGCGCGGGGCGCTCTCGGGCGCCCTTGCGGGTGCGGGATGCTCCTCCTCCTTCCAGTCCTGAAGGGCGGGAAAGGGCGTCCGCAGCAGCTCGGCGAGGCGCTCCTTCTCCTCCTCGGTCCGACCAATGTGCCTGGAGAGGCTCTGCGTGCCCTCCTGCGGGGAATAGAACCACAGCACGGAGGCCATCTCGAAGACGAGCCCGTAGAAGGATTTTGGATACACCTCGCCGGCCTTCGCCAGGTCGATGCGCAACACGCGGCTCCAGGTGCCGGGTGAAAGCAGCGCGCGTGCATTGACCACGTCGGAAAGTCCGGGCAGCGCCGCCTGGGCGGAACCACACAGCAGCACCAGGAGGACGAGGAGCGAAAGTAGGCGTCTCATGCCAGGGATAACCCCGTCGGCGCCGAAAAGATGCAGGGATTGCGACGGATTGCCGCGACCACAAGCCGAAGTAATGCCCCCGCGCGGCGGGGAAATGAAAAGGCCCCTCGCGGCACGCAGCCGGAGGGGCCTGAAAAGCCTATTAGCGGAACGAGCTCAGTTCACACCCGGCTGCGGGTTCGAGGGAGCGCTGCCCTCGGCCTGGGCCCTTGCCTGGGCTTCGGCCTGCGCCTTCATCTGGGCCTGCACCTTCAGGGCCTCCTGGTGGAGCTCCTGGAAGCGGGCCTGGGCGCCGCGCAGGGAGCGCAGGGCCTCGGACAGGCGCTCGGCACCGAGGGTGACGACGTCGGCGGAGATTCCCTGGTCCTCGAGCTGCTTGGTGGCGATGGCGACGGCCTCGACGCCGGCCTGCTGCATGAAGGGCGTGCTGACGACGGCGAGCGCGGAACGCTTCGGGTCAAGGTTCTCGAGCACGAACTCGGCGAGGAACTGGGGCTGGTGCTGCAGGTAGAGCATGCAGCCGAAATGGAAGAGCTGCGAGGACACCTGGCGGAAGGCGCCCACGCCGCGCTGCTCCCACTCGCGCCAGAGGGCCAGGCCCTCGTCAACGGCATCGGTGGCGGCATCCATGAGCTCCTTGTCGGCGTCGGTCTTGACGCCGGCTTCGCTGAGCACGAGTCCGGTCATGCGGCTGAACGCATGGCGGGCCTTGATGCCGAGGTCGGCGAAATTCGGCTCGGTCTTCTCGAGGGCGTCCGTGAGGGAGCGGGACTCCGCGATGCACTCCTTGGCCTGGAGGGCGGTCTCGGCGGAATTGCCCGAGAGGATGAGGCCGGCGCGGTTGATGAGGCAGGCGGCGAGCAGGTGCTTGCCTTCATTGCGCTCGAGCAGGCGGTGGCCGCGCAGCAGCGCGATGGCTTCGTCGACGGCGCCCAGGGCCTTGACCAGGGAGTCCTCGGCGGACTGGGCCTGGAGGGCAGCGGCGCGGTTGATGTGGGCAATGGCGAGCTGGTGGCGGAACCAGTCATTCTCGTCGATGGGCAGCGTGCCCATGACGGCGATGCCTTCCTCGAAGGACTTGACGGCCTCGCCATGGGACTGGCTGCGACCCAGGGCGGCGGCGCGGTGCATGTAGGCATCGGCCAGGCCATAGGCGTACTGGTGCTCGGGACCGGCGGGGAGGCTGCGGCGAAGCTCGATGGCCTCGTCGAAATTCCTAAGCGCCTCGGCGGGGGCCTCGGGGGCCTGGCTGCCGAGCTGCGTGATGCCACGGTTGATCCAGATGTCGGCGAGATCGTTCTTGCGGACATCCTCGGACTCCGCCTCGACGCTGGCGCCCTTGATCAGGTTGATGGCCTGGTCGAAGTTGCCGAGCGCCTCGAGGAGACCCTCGGGGCCCTGGGTGCGCTTGATGCTGGCGCGACCGACCCAGGCGAGAGCCTGCAGGCGGGCGGTGTTGGCACCTTCGCCGGCGAGTTCGGCGAGCTTCTCGACGGCCTGATCATAGAGCTGGACCGTGTACGCGGCGCGGGAGGCGTCGCCCGAGTTGGCGGATTGCTCGGCGGCTTCCAGGTAGGAGAGGGCTTCTGCGACCTTGGGGTTGGGCGTGGGAGCGGGAGTTTGTTCAGGGGTTTCGGACATGTTGGTGATAAAGTGGCGACATTGGGCGCAGCCATGGCGCAAGGGTCAACAAGACATTGCCCAAGGCATGCATTTTGCAGGAAAGGCGCAGGGCCGGGGGCCCGGGAAGGAAGGACAAGGGTGGGCCCAGGACGCGGAACCCGGGACAGGGAAGAAAGAGGGGGAAAGT
>JAHFTI010000131.1 GCA_023265535.1 Opitutaceae bacterium | reverse complement strand
CGGGAGGAAGTAGGGATGAAGGAAGGGGGGACGTAGCGGGGGAAGGGGAACAACAAGAACACGGAGGGCGCAGAGGGACGGCAGGGGGAGGGAAGGAAGAACAGGCGTGCCGGGCGGGCTTGCCAGGAGGGGTGTTTGGGCCGTGAATCGAGGCAGACGGCTTCCCTCACCCATGACCTTTTCCTGCCCCCACTACGACATCGACAAGGACAAGTGCTGGCGGCTCAAGACGGAGTGCGTGCCGGGCCGGCCGGGCTGCGTGATGCGCAACAACTCGCGCTTTGCGGTGCCCGCCGAGCAGAGGATGGCTGAGGCAAGGGAGGAGACGCGCAGGAAGGGGCAGGCCAGGCAGCATGAAGCATGCGGACATCCGGAGTGCCCCCTGGGGGAGAAGGGCGAGGCAAAGGCGGCGACGCCAGCCAAGCAGAAGAAGACGGCGAGCAGGGTTGCCGTGACGCAGACCAAGAAAGTGGCCAAGAAGCCGACCCGGCAGCAGAAGACTCAGCAGACGACTCAGAAGAAGAGGAAGAAGAAGAGCACCAAGGCTACGGCTACGAAGAAGCCATAGGGAGCTGACCGGACCTGGAGCCTGCCTCCGCGAGAAGGGACGGGGATTGGGGAGGCGGGGGCTCAGCCTTCCCAGCCGAGCTGGGCGCGGGCGGCGGGGCTGAGGCGGTCGGGGGTCCAGGGCGGATCCCACTCGAGGAAGACCAGGCAGACCTCGACCTCGGGGATGGCCTCGATGGCGCTGCGGACACCCTCGACGATGACGCTTCCGGCGGGGCAGGAAGGGGTCGTGAGGGTGAGGGCGATGTCGACGCGACCGCCGATGATATCCACGCGATACACCAGTCCGAGGTCGGTGATCGGGACGCCGTACTCGGGATCGAGGATGGTGGCGAGGGTGCGGTCGACGGCCTCACGCAGGGAGGGGGCGGGAGTGGTATCCATAAATCAATTACGCGCTTTCACGGGTGCGGGGCCGGGGCCAGGGACGGGGCGGGGTGTGCGCAGGTGCAGGGCGATGCGCACGAAATTGGAGAGCAGCAGGAGCTGGGAG
Organism: Opitutaceae bacterium; assembly: GCA_023265535.1. Classification (GTDB taxonomy): domain Bacteria; phylum Verrucomicrobiota; class Verrucomicrobiia; order Opitutales; family Opitutaceae; genus MWDT01. The sequence continues at coordinate 7,966 of JAHFTI010000131.1, read as the reverse complement.
AGCAGGAGAACGAGGGCGCCGGCGGGCAGCCAGAAGGCCTCGGTGCGCGAGAACCCGAGGGCGAGGAGCACCAGGGCCAGCAGGTGCGTCTCCAGCCAGGCCTGCTCGAGGACGGGGCTGGGGAGCTGGGAGGCCAGGGGCACGGGGCCGCGGCCGAGGCGCGGGGCGTAGGCGCGCATCCAGACCAGGAAGGGGAAGACCTTCAGGAGCATGCCGCAGACCATCGGGAGCAGGGCGCCGCCCACGACGAGCAGGCCGTAAAGCAGCGGCACGCGGCCTTCGAGGGCGCCATCGAACCAGTCGGTGGCAAGGAGCAGGAAACCCAGCGGCGCGGCCAGGCCCAGGGCTACGCCGCCCACGATGAAGGCCTGGAGTCCCTGGTCGAGCGCCCGCTTGCGGCGGCTGGCGAGCAGGGCGCGCGCCTCGAGGGCGGAAAGGAGGAGGCCGGCGCAGATCAGGGCGGCAAAGACGATTCGCCCGGCAGCCAGGTCCTCGAGCCAGCCGATGCTGAGGCCCAGGAGGCCGCCCTGGGTGAGGGCGAGGGCGAGCACGACACGGTCCCAGTTGCGCACCTCGCCCAGGGTGAACATGGGGAGGAGACGAAAACCGGCGCCCTGGAGGAGGGTAACGAAGAAGCCGAGCAGGCCGAGGTGGGCGTGCAGGCGCAGCCAAACAGGGGTCGGCTGAGGCAGGAAGCCATGCTGGCGGTTCAGGGCGGCGAGCAGCCCGGCGGCGGCGGCGAGCAGAAGCCACAAGGTCGCGGCGCAGAAGGCATAGGCCACGACGTCCTTGCGGCGCGCGCGGGCGAAGGTGCGCAGGCTGTTGAGGGCAAAGAGGGCGAAGCCCAGCAGGAGCAGGCCGCCGGAGAGGGCGACGGCGAGGTAGTTCGCGGACGCGAAGGAGTGGATGAGCCCGAGGCAGCCCAGCCCATGGAGCGGCAGGTGGAGCCAGGGTAGGCGCGGGTGGGCCAGGGGTTCGCCCACGACGACGGGAAGCAGCTGGTAGACGGCGCCGAAGGTGGTGGTGGCAAGGAAACCCAGCACGAGGCAATGCACCCAGCCCACCGTCGCGGGCGCGGAATGTCCGCCCGCGAGAAGGCCGGGGGAGAGGACGAGCCAGAGCGAGGCGGCCAGGAGCGCCAGCAGGGCGCAGGCGAACCAACTCAGGGAGAGGCCCGACACGTCCGCCATGGGCAGCCCGCCGGGAGGGGGGACGGAGGCCAGGCCATGGGCGGAGGCGGGGGCGGACGCCTTGCGCGGGAGGGGGGCGCGTTCAGGCGCGACGGATGAAGTTGATCCAGCTTCCATCGGGACGCTCCTCACTGGCGCAGGCAAAGCCGCGGGCCACCAGCATGGGAAGCAGGTGCACGGGACGACGGTCGGTCAGGGCGCGGCATTCGAGACCGGCGGGCAGCTCGGCCAGGGCCTCCATGATGCGCTGCATGGGCTCGGGCGGCAGCAGGCCGCGGGCGTCGACATCGATGCCCTCGGGCGTCGGCGGCCTGGGAAGGGCATCGAGGGGCGAACGGAGCGGGGAGCCGGTGGCGGCAGCGGCAAGAGACGCGTGAGGAGACCCGGAAGGAGACTCGGCTGACGCGTAGGCCGGAGCAGGAACAGGGGCGGCGGGCGTCCCCGTGGAAACGCAGGAGGGCCTGCCCTCGGCCACCACGGCTGCGGTGTCCGGGGAGGGCTGGGCGCCCTCGGCGAGGCGCGTGATGCGGATGGCGTAGGACTTGGGGCCGCGCTCCTCATAGACCCAGTCGAACTCGCCCTTGAACTGGCTCGTGAACTGGTAGTAGAGCGGCAGCGGGTCGTGCCCGTTGACCAGCAGGAAGGACTCGCCGGCGCCCAGGGCGTTCCAGCGGGAGAGAATCATGCCGTGCTTGTGGCGGCAGTCGACGTCGGTGACGTCGAGCCTGTCGGGTGCGTTGCTGTCAGACATGGCGGAGGGAGGGGGGGCGCCCGGCGGGGCGTGGGCGGCTGAAGTGTAGTTGATTGGCGGATACCGTAGTGGCTGTCCGGATACACGGGCACCGCGGGTGGGCCCGGGGGGGGGGGACGGGTGGGGACGAGCGTCGATTGGCGGGGACGGTGGCTCAGGCGTTGGCCTCCGAGGCGGAACCGGTGGCGGCCAGGGGGGCGGCGCCGCCGCCGTCATGGAGGACGAGCAGGAAGGCGCAGGGTGTGTGGCCGGCGAGCACGGCGTGGGGATGGTTCGGCGGCATGTGGAGGAACTCGCCCACGCCCAGGGTGTGCCAGGCCCCGTTGAAGCGGAACTCGCAGGAGCCGCTGAGGATCTGGACCAGGGCGCGACGCGAGCTGGTGTGTTCGGTGAGCTCCTGCCCCGAGGCCAGGGAAAAATGGACGACCCTGAGGGCGGGCGTGGACAGCAGGGTGCGGCTGACGATGCCGGACTCCGCAAACTGCACGAGCGAGGGAAGAAGCAGCGTGGCGGCCTGCTGGGGGTCGATGGGAAGGCTCTGTGAGGAAGGCATGGGGACACATTACACCCAAAGGGGCCGCGACGCATTGACCCGGGTCAACAGGCGGGCGGCGTCGGAAGGAAAAGCGGGACAACACAGCCCACCCCGCGTCCTCCGGCGGCGCCTCACCCGTAGGCGGGCTATTCCGGAAAGGGCCGCCAAGGGCCGCACGGCGGCAGGGCCTGCGCGCACCAACCAGGGGGTGGCGGGCCGGCGGCTGTGGGGAAGGAGCGGCGTGACGAGCAGGGAAAATGCACGCGGGGCGGGGCTGCAGGCGAAAAACGGATTGCACCCCTTCCCTCTCGTCCTCCAACTCGCAGCGGATGAACTCCCAACCTACCCTCCTGAATTGGATCACCTGCGACGGTGTCCACATCGATCCCTCCACCGGCAAGCACACCCTGCTGGGCGTTTTCTCCAGCATAGGCTCCAATCGCTTCCCGATCACCTACCCCTTCATGGTCTGGTTCCTGACGGTGACAAATGTGAGCGCCGGCGAACACAAGCTGCGCATCTCCTTCGGCGAGACCCCCGAGACGGTGCAGCCGCTGCTCGAGCGCCCCTTCGTGTCCCAGGACCTCAAGCACCGCGTCAACCTAATCAACGAGGTCAGCAACCTGGTGTTCCCCAAGTCCTCCGACTACGCCATCGTGGTCGAAATCGACGATCAGGTCGTGCTGAAGACCAGCATGCCGGTCCTGAGCTGAGCACAACGACACTCCCCGCAGGCAAAGGACGCATGCAACGCTATCCCCTCTCAGCCAAGTACGCACTCGTCATCGGTTCGGTCGCCATCGACAAGGTGGCCACGCCGGACGGCCAGAGCGGCAAGGTCCTCGGAGGCGCGGCCAGCTACGCGTCCATCGCCTGCAGTTACTTCGCACCCACGCGCATGGTGGGCATCGTCGGAAGCGACTTCCCCGAAGCCCACCTCGAGCGCTACCGCTCGCACAACATCGACCTCGACGGCCTCGTGGTCGACCCGTCGGGCAAGACCTTCTTCTGGTCGGGCCGCTACCGCGATAACTTCTCGGGGCGCGACACCCTTGAGCTCGGCCTGAACGTCTTCGAGAAGTTCTCCCCCACCCTGCCGACCGCCTACCGCAGCACGCCCTTCGTGATGCTCGGGGCGATCCAGCCCTCGCTGCAGCTGCACGTCATCGACCAGCTGCTCAAGAAGCCGCGCAAGCCCTTCATCCTGGCCGACACCTTCGACCACTGGATCACCGCCGCCCCCGCCGAGCTCGCCAAGATGATGAAGAAGGTGGACATGCTCGTGATCAACGAGGACGAGTCCCTGCTCCTCACCGGCGAGCGCAACGTGGTCAATGCGGGCGCCCTGCTCCGCAAGATGGGCCCCAAGATCGTGGTCATCAAGAAGGGCGCCAACGGCGCCGCCCTCTTCCACACCGCAGGCTACTTTGCCATTCCCGCCTACCCGATCACCAAGCTGGTGGATCCCACGGGCGCGGGAGACAGCTTCGCAGGCGCCATCATCGGCTACCTCGCGGCGCTCAACCGCACCGACTTTTCCGCACTCAAGCGCGCCCTGGCCTACGCGACCGCCGTCGCCAGCCTCACGGTGGAAAGCTTCAGCGTCGACCGCCTCTCCGACGCCGGCAAGGCCACCATCGACCAGCGCTACCGCACGATGATCGACATCACGCGGTTCTGAGGAAGAAGGAAGGGGTCATGCTTTACCTTTTACCTAAGGAAGGGGTCATGCTTTACCTTTTACCTGCACCGGCCTGGGCCGGTGGCAGGTAAAAGGTAAAGCATGACCCCTTATTCGAACTAAAAGGTAAAGCATGACCCCTTATTCGAACTCCGCCGGCAGCGGGGCCTTCACGGAGAAGCGGTGGACTTTGCCGCCGAATTCGTAGTCGAAGGAGGTTTCGAGCGAGTGGAGGAAGAGGCGCTTGGTGCCCTGCGTCTTGGCGAAGAGACGGTTGGCGCTGAAGTCGCCGTAGGTGGCGTCGCCGACGATGGGCAGGTTCCGCTTGGCGCATTGGACGCGCAACTGGTGGCTGCGCCCGGTGCGCGGCTCGAGACGCAGCAGGGAGACCACCTGTGCGCCGCCGCGGCGTGAGACGAGCTTCATGGCGCACTCGCTGGGAATGTTGCCCGCCGCGCTGGTGCGCACCTGGCCGCCCTTCTTCTCGATTGCCAGGCGGTCACGCCAGACCTGGCTCGGCACCGAGGGCGTCCCAAAGACGAGGGCCTGATACACCTTGTGGACAAACTTGCGCCGGAACCCCTCGCGGATGAGGTCGGCGAGCTCCTGGTTGTCGGCCAGCAGGATCACGCCAGAGGTGGCCGAATCCAGGCGGTTGAGCAGCCAGAGGCGACGCGTGCGGCCCGCCCCGTCCTGCCACTTGTAGAATTGACCCTCGTTGTCGTAGGTGCAGGTGAGCAGGGCGCGGTCCTCGTCGTCGCGCGAATTCGGGTGCGAGAGCACGCCGGCGGGCTTGTCGAAGGCAAGCAGGCCCGTGGGTTCCCCCTTGAGCAGCTGCACGCCGCGGCCCAATGGCATTCCCTCGGTGGTGTTCTTTGCGGGGCCGCTCACTGATACAGGAAGGTAAAGGAGAGCTCCTGCTTTTCGCCCAGCATGGCAACCATGTCGTCGGTCCACTTGCCATAGGGGGCGGGCAGCGTGATGGCGCTGACGCAATTGCGCTCCGCCTGCTGGCCGGCCATGCCGCTTTCCACCTTGAGCACCGTGGTGACGTCGCCGGCGGCATTCATCTCAAAACGCACATGCACCATGCTGCCGGGGGCGGGATAGGCGCGCGACTCGCTGATGAGTTTCTCCCACTGCATCTGCACAGTCTCGGTGAGTTTCTGCAGGTACTCGCCGTAGTTGCTGCGGAAGGCATCGATGGCACCGACGCCGATGTTGGAGGTGCCCACCTTGTTCTCGGAGAAAATCGCGGGACGCGCACGCTTGTCGAGCTTGGGGCGCTCGCGCGGGAGCACCAGCTGCGAGACCTTGGCGCGAACACCCTGCACCCCCTGGAGGGTGGGCGCGTCGGGCGTGCCCTCGACCTTCTTGTCGATGTCCTCGGGATGAGGGGCAATCTTGGCGATGTTGCTGCCAAAGGCCTTGGCATTGTCGCCCACGTACTTCTCGATGCCGGGGAGCGGGGTGCGCTCCTTGACCGGGACGCTGTTCTGCTCCTGCTCGGTGGGGACCTGGGGCGTGGGCGGCGGAGGAAGGGGGACGATGGGCGTGGTGGGGCTGAGATTGCCGCTGACCACCTGGTTGGACTGAAGGTCGGTGCGCCCCTCCATCTCTGGACGGTCGCCGCCGGTCTTCGTGGCGGGTTTCTCCTGGGCCGCCTGCTGGTTCTGGGCGGCGAAGTTGTCGGTCTTGTCCGGCTCGTTGTCGGGCAGATCGGGGTTCGTCTCGACGAAATTCGTGGGGACCTTCTTCTTTTCCGGAACCTTGAGGGAGGCAAACTCCTCCGGATTGAGCTCGATGTTGAAGGTCTTGTTGGCCACCCCCATGTGCTCAGGGGTGAATTGCCCCTCCATGCCCGAATCCAGCTTGTCCGGCATCAGGAGGATCACCGCTGCGTGAAAGAACACGGTGACGGCGATGGCGATGCGAATTGCCCGCTTGTCGGTGTCCTCCGTGAGGCGCGACGCCAAAGGACTGCGCTTCACGCGCGGTGCTTCGGGTTTGGGCTTGGGAGGGACGAAGGAGTGCATCAGGGCCTGAAATGGGCTAGGGAGAAAAGAAGGACACGAAAAAACCGGCCTTGGCAAACCCGAGGTCGGCCCCCGGGGCTGGTCCGCAGGGGGTCAGAGCAGACCCAGCTCCTGCAGGATTTGTTTCGTGGTTTCCAGAGGCAAACCGACGATATTCGTGTAGGAACCGGTGTAGCCCTCGACGATCAGGTCCCCATGTTCCTGAATCGCATAGGCTCCGGCCTTGTCGAGCACGTGCACGCGCGAAAGATAGAGGTCGATGATTTCGTCGTTGAGCGTGCGAAAACGCACCTCGGTGGCGCAACCGACATTGCGGGTGAGCTTGGTGGCCAAATGCCTGAAGGCCAGGCCGGTGTACACCGTGTGGGAACGCCCGGAGAGCTGGAGGAGCATGCGGCGGGCGTCGGGGAGGTCGGCCGGCTTGTTAAGGGCCTTGCCATCGACAAAGACGGTCGTGTCGGCGCCCAGGACCCAGGCCTCGGGATGGCGGGCCGCCACCCAGTCGGCCTTCAGCGAGGAGTTGTGGATCACCATCACACGCGGATCGGTGTCGGGATGCTCGTGCTCGGTGACGGACGCGACCTCGACCTCGAAGGGAATTCCGAGCTGCGCGAGCAGTTCACGACGGCGCGGGGAGGCGGAGGCGAGGATAAGGCGCTGGCTCACGGCAACGTGGAGGAGGGAGGAAGGGGCGGGCGCTCAGAAGTGGGCGCTCAACTCGGCCTGCTGGCCGGCGTCGATGCGCTGTTCCCCGAGCGAGGCGCACTCCTGGTGGTCGTTCTTGTAGAGCTTGAAGCGGAAGGAGCTTTCGGCCTCGAGGCTTTCCCAGCGCCACTTGCCGATGGACACGAACTGCAGCGGGATGCCGCGATCCCAGCTCATGCCAGGGCCGTCGCCGCGGATGAAGAGCTTGTTGCCGATGCCGATGTAGGCGGTGGCGATGATGCGGGTGGCGCCATCGGCGGAAACGGAACGGGAGACGAGCGGCTCGGGGTGCTGGTCCTCGAGGGAGAAGTGCTCGTTGAAGAGGTCGAACACCATGCCTGCAGGCACGGGCTCAGGCTTCTTGCGGGGCTGGGGCTGGCGGCCTGCGCCGTGCTCAGGAGCCTGGGGGCGCTCAAGCGGGGCGGGGGCGGCCGGGGCCGCAGGGGCAACAGGCGCAGCGGGAAGGGGATCGGCCGGGGCGTCTGCCTTGGAGGAGGACTTGTGCGCCTTGGAGGCGGGCTTGGTCGGTGCTGCAGTCCTGGCCTTCGCAATGACCGGGGCGGGACTGGGCTCAACCACGGGCGCAGGAGCGGCGACCTCGGCCTTGGAAGCCTCAGCGGCAGGTGCCTCGCTGGAGCTTGCGGAGACCGCAGGGGAGGAGGCGGGAGAGACTGACGCCTTCAGGGCCTCCACGAACGGTGCGCCGGCAGGGGCCTCGGCGGGGGAACCCGCGGGCTCGACCGACTCCGACACGACGGCGGGCACAGGAGCGGGCACAGGAGCAGGTGCCTCTACCGCCGCGGCCGCGAGAGGCGGCACCACACTCGAAAGGGAGAGTTCCGGCGCCGGGGAGGCGACGGCGAGTTCTGCGGGAACACACTGGTCGTCGAGAGTGGCGACGACGACTTCAGGCAAGGCCGCGGGCGAGGCAAAGCGGCCGGAGGCGGCTGCCTGCGCGGTGGCCTCGGCGGACTGGGCTGCGCGGGCGGCGAGCTCGGCCGCCTGGGCGGCTTGGAAGGCGGCCTTTTCGGCCTGCGCAAGCAATTGCAGCGAAACGGCCTCCATACG
>JAHFTI010000130.1 GCA_023265535.1 Opitutaceae bacterium | reverse complement strand
GCCTGCGCGTCAGGGCACGGTCGTAGATGAGGGGATCGAGGGGAGCGAGCAGCAGCGGCGGGGTGGGGGCGTCCGCCTCGGAGCGGAGTTGGTCGAGCTGCTCCGCGTCTCCACGCAGGCAATACAGGAGCGGGCAGCCCTCGACCTTGAGCGGCTGCACCAGGTCCTCCACGAGCGGGAGTTCCTGGCGCGTGAGCGTGAGCACGCGGCGTTGGCGGATTCTCACCTCGACGAGCCAGCGTGCGGTGGCCTTGGCATCCGCCTCGGGCAGGGCAAGTGTCGCCGCGGGCAGCACCCGGTGAGGCAGGTCGTAGAAACGGCGGCTGCCCTCGCGACGGGCGATGAGGAGCTTGCCGTGAAAGAAGAGTTTTTGCAGGGCGGCCTTTGCGAGCGTGGCCGAGCCCCACACGCTGCGCGCCTTCTTGCCTTCGTTGAAGGAGTCTGAGTTGAGGGGGCCCCTCCCCGCCTCAAGTTCGGCGAGCATACGCACGGCGACCTCGCGTTCCTTCGGCGTCAGCCTGCCCGACCAGGCGCTGGTGGTCTTCGTGCGGCGTCGCATGGCGGCATGCAGGTAGGGCCAGGCCTCCAGCCCGAAGGCCACGAGGATGCCCGTCGAGGGAAGATGGTGCTCGAAGGCGCTGCGCTGCGCGGCGGGCAGCACGGCTTCGTCACCATGCAGGTGCCTCATCAGGTCGCCCTCGCGGTAGCTGGCCACCCGGTTGCGCAGGATCAGGTCGTGCATGCGACCGCACACGTTGATGGGGTCGATCTGGATATAGGCATGATGGGCGAGCGCCTCCGCCACGGACCTTGCCGGAGCGTCGAGCAGCACCAGCCTGCGCTGAAGACGGCGGGCCTCGGCAGCGGTGAGGGTGAGGGCGGCGGGGGGCATGGCCCATCCTAGATCGGATTTCCGCACAGGAGGCAAGGGAAGGAGCCGCGTAAGGGTGCGCTCCTCCTCGGCGAGGGTGCTGCCCTGTATCAGGGCGAGCCCTGAGTCCGGTCGAGCCTAGTGGAAGGCATGCCACTAGGCCTGGATGGCCGGCTTCCTTCGCGGCCCGAGCATCCCTGGTGTGAAAACCTGGCAAAGGGCTTGCCTAAGACGCTCACGTACGTTGGTTTGCCAGGGCCATGCGCCAGCTCCGCCTCCTTCTTTTTCTACTGTGTTCATCCGTGCTGGGTTTCAGCGCGCTTGAGCTCACCGAAGGCATCACGCGCGCGGAACTGGAAAAGCTGGTGGGCAAGCCCATTTCCGTGCTGCAGCGCGGCGAGAAGACCGTGCTGATCTATCCCAACCGGGGACGCGCCGAACTGGTGGGGGGGCGCCTGACCTATTTTGAGCGTATCGAGGCAATGGATACAGCGCCAGCCCCCGCGGCAGCGGCTGCCCCCACGGGCCCCGCCGCCGCCCCTGCTGCATCCGCCCCCGCCGCGGGCGCAACCGGCACAGGGCCTTCCGCGTCTGCGTCCCCCTCTCCGTCCCCGTCCCCGGCTGCAGGGCCAGCCGCGCCCGCGGCCTCCTCCACGAAGTCCCCGGCTGCGGCAGGGACTAAGGCCCCCACCGTGGCAACCGCCGCCCAGCCCCCTTCACAGCCCGGCCCGAACAGCAAGCCCGCTGCGGCGTCGGCACCTGCACCGGCCTCGGCGGCAGCCCCGGCGAAGAAAGCCGTCCCGGGCGGCGCCGCCGGACTCCCCGCCGTGGAGGATCCCTACGCCGGGCTCACCCCCGAGGAGCGCCAGCGTCTTGAGAAGCAGGAAGCCGAGCTCGCCCGCATGCAGGAGAAATTCCTCAACGGCGAGCCTCTCACCGAGCCGAAGGAGGATCCCCTTTCCGACTCCAATCCCTGGGTCGTGATGCTGTTCCAGGCCCTGCTCTCCCTGCCGGTCACCGTCGTGGTCCTGAAGTACTCCTTCAAGTGGTGCGACGTCGATGCGGACTGGTCCCAGATGTGGCTGCCCGCGCTGGTGGACACCCTGGTGCGCGGCTCCGTGCAGGCCGCGGCCGAGGCCCTCTGGGGCGTCGACACGCTGTTTTACGTCGACGAGTGCCTGGCGTTCTTCGCCCTGCTCTATGTGCTGATCAAGACCACCCATGCCTGCACGGCGGCCCGCGCCATCGGCGTGGCCTTCGCGGCGAAATTTGTCGGGATTGTCGTCTGGGCCATCCTCTCGGTCTTCATCCTGGGCCTGCTCTTCAGCAGGGCCAACTCCTGACAATTTCCTGACAATTCCATGACCACGCCCTGACAAGCGGGGCGCGGTTTTCTGCTTTACTGGCGGCGTTCCAAGAACACCGCCATGAAATCCCTCCTCAAGTTCCTCTCCGCGCTCAGCGTCCTCTCCGGCCTGCTCTGCGCCTGCTCCTTCACCCGCGCCGACGACTCCGTGCGCGTGCGCATCGATGTCGACCGTCCGCTCGTCCGCTCCAACTGCACCGAGAAGGTGGTGCTGAAGGTCTGCCTCGACGGCGTGAACCTGCCCAGGTCCGGGCAGCGCCCCCCGATCAACCTCGCCCTCGTCATCGACCGCTCGGGATCGATGTCCGGCACCAAGCTCGCCAAGGCCCGCGAGGCCGCCATTGAGGTCGTGCGCCGTCTCTCCCCCGAGGATGTGTTCTCGCTCGTGGCCTACGAGAGCGAGGTCCGCACGCTCATCCCCGCGCGCCACGTCCGCGACCGCGCCGAGATGGAGGAGGTCATCTCGTCCATCCAGGCGGGCGGCGGCACCGCCCTGTTCGGCGGTGTCTCCCAGGGCGCCAACGAACTGCGCCGCCACCTCGGCGACTCGCGCTATGTCAGCCGCGTGATCCTGCTCTCCGACGGCCAGGCCAACGTGGGCCCCAGCTCCACCCAGGAGCTTTCCCGCCTCGGCACCGCCCTCATGAAGGAGGGGATCTCAGTGACGACTGTCGGCCTCGGCCTCGGCTTCAATGAGGACCTCATGACCGGCCTCGCCAACTGCAGCGATGGCAACACCTACTTTGTGGAGTCGGGCTCCGACCTTCCCCGCATCTTCAATTCCGAGCTCGGCGACGTGCTTGACGTCGTGGCCCGCCGCGTGGTCGTCCATATCGACTTTCCCGAGGGCGTGCTCCCGCTGCGCTTCGTGGGTCGCACCGGAACGATCCAGGGCAGGCGTGCGGAGTTCTCGCTCAACCAGCTCTATGGCGGCCAGGAAAAGTACGCGCTGCTTGAGGTCGAGCTCGCCCCCGGCGTGGCCGGTGATGTGCGCCGCCTCGCCGAGGCCCGCGTGAACTGCGAGGACGTGCGCAACCAGCGCACGCTGAGCCTGCGCGCCGATGGCCGGGTTTCCTTCTCGGCGGACCAGCAGGCCATGGAGAAGGCCATCAACCAGAAGGTGCAGACCGACTACGCGGTCAATGCCATCGCCGTCGCCAAGGATGCCGCGGTCAAACATGCCGACGAGGATCGTATCGAGCTCTCCGCCTTCGAGGTGCGTGCCCAGGCCAAGGCCGTGCTCGCCCTGCCCGGTGCCAGTGCGAACTTCGCACTCAAGGCGGAGGCCGCTTCCGCCCTCAAGGAGGCCGATCGCCTGGAGCGTGAAGGCATGGACAACGCCAAGCGCAAGTCCTACCGCGCCTCGAATTCACAGACCACGAACCAGCAGAGCAGCCGCTGAACCCCGGTTCGGCGCGTCAGGAGGAACGGGTTGGGGGGCGCCCCCGGGTGGTGCGCCTTCCACCGGTTCCTCCTTTGTTCCGTTGCCACCCGTCCCTCCAGCCCTCACTTATTGCCCGCGTGAAAGGCCCCTTCCCAAGGCTTTACCTCTACTGGGTGCTGCTCTTCCTGCCCACCCTGGGCGTCGGCGTGGGTGCCTTCCTCCTCCTCAGCCGCGAGGAAGGCCGTCTGCTCGCGCGCGCCGAACAGCTTGAGGAGGGGCGCCGCACCGCCCTGGGGGCGCGTGCACAGCTCGCCGCGGAGAACGCCGAGCTCATCATCTCCGACCTGGAGACCGGCCTGCTCGACACGCTTGCCGCCGCCCCCGCCGAGAATCCCGATGCCTACCTGCGCAGCCTGCAGCAGGCAAACCCGCTTGTGCGGAGCACCTTCCGCTGCGCCCCCGATGGCACCCTCCTGAGGCCGCTGGCCGGAGGGGGCGATGAGGAGTCGCGCGGTTTCCATCGCCGCTTCTCGCAGCCGCTGCGCGAGGCCGCCGCCGCGCGCTTCCGCCGTAGTGTGTCCTTGGATACGGCCTTCCAGGTCCCCGCGCTTCCGCCCCCGCCCGCGGCGAGGCCCGTGCTCCGTGACGAACCGTCGGCCGCCCTCGTCACTGCCCCCACCTCCGCCCCCGCCCCCACCTCGCCTGGGGACAGGAAGGAGGACCGCCCCACGGCGCATGCCAGCGAGCCTGCCGGGAAGTCCCGCAACGGCCTCCTCGAGCAGGCCCGGCTGCAGGAGCCGAAGGCCAGCAATCAGGCCGTCGAGCGTGATGCGGCAGGGACCGCCGGCACCTCGGCGCAGCCTGTCCAGGACGAGGAGGTCATCAGCCTTTCCCCCTTCATGGTGGAGGCCTCCGAGCGCAGTTCCTCCTCCAACCGCTCCTCCCGCAATTCCCAGGCCTCGAGCCAGGAGTCCGCTCCCGAACTCAACAATTATGCAGCCAATGTCCAGCGGGCCCGGCGTGATGTGCAGTCCCTGGCCAAGCTGAGACCCGCCCCGGCCCAGTCCTCGTCGTCGAGCCGTTCCAAGGCCGCCCGCAAGGAGGCGCCGTCCGCGAGCGCGAGTTCGTCCTACGTCGCAAGCGACACCCTGGCCTCCCGGGATTCCGCGGCTGTATCCAAGGACCTGATACCCGGGGCCGCCGCCCGGCAGTCCGAGCGTTCGTCCCCCGCGCTTGCGGCCTTTTCCGCGACGGCGCCCGCCGCAGCCGCAGGCCCGGGCTCGTCCGTCCTTCCGGAAGGGTCCGACAAGGAATCCTCCAGTGCCGCGCCCGCGAGGAAGGCCGAGCAGGCCGCCGCCCCGGCGCCCCTTTCCCTGCGCGAGCTGCCCCCGGTTCCGGCCACCTTCAGCCGCGAGCAGGGGCAGCCGGCTCCGTCCCTCGAGCTGCCCCGCGACCTGCGCCGCTCGGCTCGCGCGCAAGCATCCCCCCGCCCCTCGCCCCAGGCGGTCACTCACACGGGAAGCACCCCCGTGGCCCTCGCCAGTGATGGGTCACCCGTGAGCGTGGTGACCGCCCCGGTGGAGCGGCGCGGCTGGCTCCCCCAGGTCATCGACAACCATCTTTTCCTGCTGGGCTGGGTGCAGCCCGCCGAGGATGCCCAGGTCCGCGGGGTCGAGGTGGAGCTCACCGCGCTCGTCTCGCGGCTCGGTGCCGCGCTGCCGCCCGACCTGGCGCCGGGTGAGGGGCTCTGCCTGCGTGATGAGCGCGGACGGGTCTTCCATCAGGCCGGCACGCTGCCGTTCCTCGAGGTCTCGGGAAACGCGACCAGCCACCGCAACCCCGATTTCATCGCCCGCGTCCCCCTCGCCACCCCCTTGCTCCCCGGCTGGTCGGTGGAGGCCTACCTCCTGCCATCCGCCGGGATTTCCGCGGGCGAATCCTCCGGCTTCCTGCTCACCGGGTCGCTGCTCGCGGGCACCCTGGTCGTGGCCCTGCTCTCGGGCGGCCTGTTGCTCCTGCTGCAGGCGCGCGCCAGTGCCCAGGAGGCGGTGCAGAAGACCTCCTTAGTCGCCAATGTCTCCCATGAGCTGAAGACCCCGCTCACGACGATCCGCCTCTACTCCGACCTGCTGGAACAGGGCAGGGTGGCCAACGCCGAGCGGCGTGCGGAGTACCTGAGGACGATCGGCCGCGAGTCCGAGCGCCTGTCGCGCCTCGTCAACAACGTGCTCGACTTCAGCCGCCTGGAGCGCGGGCTGCGCTCGCTCTCCAACGAGGCCCTCGACCCGGCGGCCGAGCTCCGGCGTATCTGTGAGGTGAATACACCCCGCCTCGCCGACGCCGGGCTGCGCCTGGATCTCGTCCTCCCCGACAGCCCGGTCACCGTGCTCGCGGACCGCGACGCCTTCGGCCAGATCCTCCTCAACCTGCTCGACAACGCCCTCAAGTACGCCGCAGGCGGCGGTGAGCTGCGTGTCTCCCTGGAGCAGGGGCAGGCGGGGCGCCTCCTCGTGCGCGTGGCCGACCGCGGCCCCGGCGTGGAAGCCTCCGAGCGCGAGCGCATCTTCCTGAAGTTCCACCGCGTGGACCAGAGCCTCACCGCCGAGAAGGGTGGGGCGGGCCTGGGCCTCAGCATCGCCCGCCAGCTGGCGCGCGCCATGGGTGGCGAGCTGCGCTGCCTGCCGCGCGAGGGCGGCGGCGCGATCTTCGAGCTTTCCCTGCCTCCCCACGCCAAGAAGCCCTCCGCATGAACGCACGCATCCTGGTCGCCGAAGACGACGCCAACATCCGCCAGGGCCTTGTCGCCGCCCTCGAGAGCGAGGGCCACGAGGTGGTCACCGCCAGCGACGGCGCCCAGGCGCTGAAACTGTATCCGCAACATAAGTACGACCTTGTGGTGCTCGATGTCATGATGCCCCGCCTCAGCGGCTACGATGTGTGCCGGGAGCTGCGCAAGACCGACTCCGCCGTGCCCATCCTCTTCCTCACGGCCAAGGGGGAAGAGCTCGACAAGGTGGTGGGCCTGCGCCTGGGGGCGGATGACTACGTGGCCAAGCCCTTCGGCCTGCAGGAGTTGCTGGCCCGGGTGGAGGCCCTGTTGCGCCGCTCGCGCCTTTCCGCGCGCGGCAAGGCGGAGGCCGGCGTGGAGCTGCCCCCCGTCTTCACCATGGGGGCCGCCTCGGTGGATCGCCGCCGCTTTGTCGTCGTGCTTCCCGGCCGCCGCGAGCTTTCCCTGACGGCCCGCGAGCTGCGCCTGGCCGAGGTGTTCGCGGCGCATCCGGGCGAGGTGCTCACGCGCGACGCCCTCCTCAACGCCGTCTGGGGCGTGGAGTACCTGGGCACCACGCGGACCCTGGACCAGCACGTCGCGCAGCTGCGCAAGAAGCTCGAACCCGACCCCGAGATCCCGGTCACGATTGTCACGGTTCATGGTGTCGGTTACCGTTTTGTCACAGGGCCCGGGGCCTGAAGCGCTCGCCGGGCTTGGAATTTTGTGGTTTTCGAGGAAGCTGTGGGGCTCCACGCTAGCTCCTTTCCTCCATGGCCAACCACGACGACTCGCCCTCCTTCCTTGCCCGCCTCGGGCTTGCCTTCCGCCTTCTCGGCAATGCCGAGGCCGCGGCCAAGGCCGCGCGTGCCCTGCAGGAACAAGCCGCACCCGCGCCCCAGCCCGCGCCGGGCCCTGCGCCCGCCGCACCCGTGGCCCCCGCTCCCGCAGCCAGGCAGGAGACCGATCCCAGCGCCGGCCTGCTCCTGCTGGGGCTGCTGCAGCGCGAGGGGCGCCTGGTCGACTTCCTTCGCGAGGACGTGGCGCCCTTCTCCGACGCGGACATCGGCGCCGCCGCCCGCGTGGTGCACGCCGGGTGCCGCAAGGTCCTGGACCAGTACCTCAGCCTCGAGCCCGCCCTTCCCGGGTCCGATGGCACGCGCGTGACCCTGCCCGCCGGCTTTGACAGCCGACGGATCCGCCTCACGGGCAATGTCGCGGGCCAGCCGCCCTTCAATGGCACCCTCCGCCACCACGGCTGGGTCGTCACGGGCGTCCGCCTGCCCGAGCAATCCGCCTCGCTCGATCCGCGCGTGCTCGCCGCAGCCGAGGTGGAGCTCTGAGCGTCGTTCCTGCGCCGGCGCCGCGCTCCCGGGCGGCGTACCTCCTCTCCACGACCGGGCCTGCCGGGCCCGTTTCCCACCGCACTCCCCGATCCTCCGTTTCCACCGCATTTTCACATGGCACGTTATTCCGTCGGCATTGACCTGGGCACGACCAACTGCGCCCTCTCGTATTCGGAAATTGGTGACAGCGCTCCGCGCGGCGGCGCCCAGTCCATGCTCGCCCTCCCGCAGCTCACCGGGCCCGGCCTGGTCGAGGCGCGCCCTCTGCTCCCCTCCTTCCTTTACCTGCCCTCGCCGCAGGAGTTTCCCGCCGGGTCCCTCGGGCTTCCCTGGGAGAGCTCCGGCGCCTCCTCCCCCCATTTTGTGGGTGAGTTCGCCCGCTCGCACGGCGCCAAGGTGCCGACGCGCCTGGTGTCCTCGGCCAAGAGTTGGCTCTGCCATCCGGGCGTGGACCGCCAGTCGGCCCTCCTGCCCTGGCAGGCGCCCGCGGAGGTGAGCCGGATCTCGCCGCTCGACGCCTCGGCGGCCTATCTCTCGCAGCTGCGCGCCGCCTGGGACCAGTCCCACCCGGCGGACCCGCTTGCCCGGCAGGACCTCGTGCTCACGGTGCCGGCCTCCTTCGATGCGGCCGCACGCGACCTCACCCTGCTCGCCGCCCAGCGCGCCGGCCTCGGCCAGGTCACCCTGCTCGAGGAGCCCCAGGCCGCCTTCTACGCCTGGATCGAGCGCTGCGGCGAAGGCTTCCGCAAGCAGGTGCGCCCCGGAGATCTGGTCCTCGTGGTGGACGTCGGCGGCGGCACCAGCGACTTTTCCCTCATCGCCGTCACGGACCGCAACGGCGACCTCGAGTTGACGCGCGTGGCCGTGGGCGACCACATCCTTCTCGGTGGCGACAACATGGACCTCGCCCTGGCGCACACGGTGGCCCAGCGCCTCTCGGGGGAGGGCAGGAAGCTCGATTCCTGGCAGTTCACGGCGTTGGTGCATGCCTGCCGCCAGGCCAAGGAACTCCTCTACACGGACTCCACACTCGCCGCCGCCCCGCTCGTGATCGCCGGCCGCAGCAGTTCGCTGATCGGTGGCACGATCCGCACCGAGCTGACGCGCACCGAGCTGGAGCGCCTCCTGACGGACGGCTTCTTCCCCAAGGTGGCGGCCAACGAGGCGCCCCAGACCGCCCGCCGCAGCGGCCTTGCGCAGATGGCCCTGCCCTACGCCCAGGATGCCGGGGTGACGCGCCACCTGGCGGCCTTCCTCACGCGCCAGGCCCGCGCCCTGGCCGAGACGCCCGATTCGCCCGTGTCCGTCGCGGGACAGTCCTTTGTGC
>JAHFTI010000129.1 GCA_023265535.1 Opitutaceae bacterium | reverse complement strand
CGGCAGACCGACAGGGAAGGCCTTTCCTGATTCAACTAATCCTTGGATGATATGCATTAAGATGCTCCCGTGCAAGGGGCTGGCAGGGTGGGTGTGGGCAATTTTCGCTCGATCCTCAAAAAACCGCTTGCATTCCCCCCAGAAACCTTTTCCTTCGCCACCTCATCGTTAGTGATACGGGCTCGTAGCTCAGTTGGCAGAGCGCCTCAATGGCATTGAGGAGGTCGTCAGTTCGAACCTGATCGGGTCCACCATTTTTAAGACAAAAACCACCGCCCAAAGCGGTGGTTTTTCGTTTTAAAATGCCCTGAGCAAGGGACCGCGAAGCGGCCCCGAGTCGAAGGGGGGGCTTCTCAGGCCTGAAATGCCGCGGACATGTGTTCTATCTCCGACCGGGGAATTCCGAGTTGCTCGGCGGCGGCTCGCCAACCGGAAACGGAGTCACGGATTTTGGTGAGCAGCTCCTGGGCCATGGGGTTACTCAGCCCGTAATAGTTCGCCGTCTTGAGGGCCAACTCGATGTCGCCCTTGTTGTCATGGGCATCGATCATCAATGCATGCCCTGCCTTTTCTCCTGTTGGATTAACATCATAGGCAGGCGCCAACCTCCAAACGTTCCGGCTTAGGATGAAGCCATGATTGCGAAGGTGATCATCGCGATTTCCGACCAGGATGTTGAACACCATGCGTGTCCAGAGTTGCCGCAGGTCATCCGACTTTGGCCCCACGTTCCTGCTGATGAATTCCGCCAGGTCGAGGTAACTGGCTTTCTGCCCGTCGTTCTTCCCAAGCAGGGTCATTGCGGAAACGAAGAAGCGACGACGATCTCCAACCCGGTCGAACCTTTGGCAAGCGAAGGTATGGTGTTCCTTGCCAGGAAGGAGTCGTGCTTGAGGCACAACGATCCCTGACCTCTGCGCGAGCGTGTGAAGCACCTTCTCCCATGCTGCGACATCATGTCGGTCATTTCGACTGGGGAACTTGGCAATCCAGAGGCTGCCATCGACGTCCAAGAAGTTGGCCTTCGGCCGCGCTCCTCCCAATGAGCTTCCCGGTTCCAGGATTGTGGCCAGCCACTTCCTGTAAGAGGGCTGATCGGAAGCCCTGGGGTCTTCCAAGGCCTTGGCAGCGGCTTCCAACTCCCTTAGGGTGGAGAGCGGAGGTATCGTAAACCCATTGTCAGCATCCAGAAATCCGGAGTCTTCCCCCCGGCGGAATCGCAGTGCTCCAAGTCGACAGCTATCATGCACACCCAGCAGATAGTCCCACTCGGTCAATGCGCGCACCGGACGGTTCTCGTCCTTTGCACGAAGGACCTCACGGCGATCCAGCAAGACCCGGCCCCAACGATCGGGAGCTGAATCCATGAAGGCGCGGAAGGCGCCTGATCCCTGGTCGGGATAGAATTCACCGTCCGCCAACATAAGCTGTGGGTCGATCGCAACTGCACTGGAATTCCTCAGCCAATCCGGGTGATACCGGAATGAGAAAACTTCGTTTCCATGGCCGCTGGCTCGAAACAAGGTCCCAACCAGGGTGGGTGATGCCAGAAAGTCCGCATCCAGCACCACTTCAATGGAATCACGCTGGGATGACCGTTTCATGGTTTATCCTCTTTTTTCCGGCACCGACGTTCGGCAAGCTCCATGTCCTGGAGCTTGCGACCGAGTGCATCGTCTGCCGCGACCTTGTCCAAGTCGGACTGTAAGCCTAGCACGCGTAAAAGGTTAAAGTATACGCCAAGGCTGGCACCTGGGTCGCCCGCTTCTGCCCGGTAGAGGGTTGCACGGGTAACTCCAGACCTCTGTGCCATTTGCATCATCGTGATGCCTCGTCTTAAACGGGCCAGCCGAAGGCGCTCACCCAGAGCCGCGAACTGTTGTTCACCTTGGGGGAAGAGGAGCTGTGTCTTGCGCGGCATGTTCGATAAAACATACATTGTGCGCATTAAATGTCGATTCTAAAGAACACAAGAGGCCTCTTGCGGTTAAACTACATCTACCCTCTCCAAGGAAACTCCACCGCCCAAAGCGGTGGTTTTTTGTCAAGGTTTCCTGCGCGTGAGCGTGGCCAGGTCCCAGTCCTCGGCCTTGAAGGGGGCACTCGTGGGGGCGTGGGTGGGGTAGCCGCCCACTTCGGCCTCGCTGTTGATGATGCGGCCCTTGCCCGAAAGGGCGCCGGCGATGATGCGCTGGTCGATGGGGTCGCGGGCCCAGGGGTGGGCGCCGACTTCGGAGGGCAGGGTGGTGGTGAGCTGTGCGGACTTGAGGGGGACAAAGCCCTCGGGCCAGAGCGGTGCTTTCTCGAGGAGGCGGAGAAGGCCCGGCTTGCTGTGGCTCGCCTCGATCGTCTCCGCCTCGCCCGCGCCGGTGTTGTCAGAGAGGAAGGCCTCGCAGGCTCCCGCCCCTCCGACGTCGAGCACGGCGGGCTTCCTCTTGAGCTTGGCGGTGTCGCCCCCGAAGAGGGTGAAGTTGCCGACGATGGCCATCTGTCCGGTCTGGTACGGACGGCTGCCCCATTCCTCGGCGACGAGGCCGTAGTGCACCAGCACGTGGCCGGGATTGCAGAGGAGGTTGTTGACGACGATGCCGTGCACGCCGCCCTTGAAGAGCGGATTGCGCTCCATGTTGCTGGCGTAAAGGTTACCGACGAGGGCAATCTGGGTGACGTTGTCGTGCACCAGGCTGCCCTTGGAGTGTTCTCCCTTGGCGTGCGTCGACTCGCTCAGGCACTCGGCGATCAGGTTGTTGGTGAAGGTGATCCGGTGGGAGGTGCCGGCGCGCCAGGACTCCGGGCCCTTTTCCTCGCCGGTGAAGCGGGCGCCCGAGGCGCTCAGGTTTTCGTCGGTCGCCCAGGTGCAGGAGCAATGGTCGACGATGACGTCGTGCGCACCGCTGTGTGTGGCGATGCCATCGACCTCCCAGCCGCTCCTCTTTGCATGGCCTGCCTCGCCCGGACGCACCGCGAGGTGTTGCACCACCACGTCATGGGTGGCTATGCCGAGGCCCCCGCGGATCAGGGTGATGCCGGGGGCCGGTGCGGTCTGCCCGGCGATGGTCACAAAGGGTTCCTTCACCTGCAGGCTTCGACCCTCGAGGTCGATCACGCCTCCGACCTCGAACACGATCACGCGCGGGCCCTTGTGGGCCAGGGCCTCTGCCAGCGTGCCCTTGCCGTGGGCGGCGAGGCTGGTGACGCGCAGCAGTGTGCCTCCCTGGCCGCCCTTGGTCTTGGTCCAGCCCACGGCGTGGGGATCGAAACCGGCGCCCTCAAGGGCGAGGGTGCAGGTGAGGGCGAGGCAAAGGAGGCTCAGCAGGGCTGGGAGCAGCCTGCGGGGGGAATTTCGGGAGGGGGCGCGCATGGAGGGGTATGGGAAGCAAGGACGCATCCTCTTCACACGGGGTGACGAAGAATATGCGCCACCTGGCGCGCATCTCTCGGCTTGGGGCCGGCCGTTCCTCCAGATACCAAGATGCCAACGCATTCTCCAGCCACGCCCGGCACGGGGCCCAGGCGCAGTGTCTGGGGCGACTGCCCGGGAATGGCGGATGCTTGGTTGCTTTGCCTGACCGGCAAAACAGCGGGCAGTCGGGCCTTAGTCGGAGGCGGGAGCTGGATGCTTCAGGAGTTCCAGAAGCCTCCCGGTATCGAAGGGCTTGGGCATGCTGTCGACCAGGCCCCACGGAGTCTTGTGCTTGCCCGTCGAGGGCATGGAGGCGGAGATGCAGATGATCTGGAGTCCGGGCGAAACCCTCCTCAGGCAGGCGACCGCGCCGTTGTCGGATTCGAGCTCGCAGGAGTCGAGGATGGCGGCCGCCAGGACCTCCGTCATGGTGGAAGCGAGGGCCAGGAGGTCGGCCGAGTCACCAACGCTGATCACCGTCAAACCCGCCTTTCCCAATTCCTGGGTGATGGTCCGGCGCACCTCCGTCTCATCCTCGGAGACAAGCACGACCCGCCTCGTGCGCGGGGAGTCCGTTGTGTTCCCCATTGCCGGGCCGGCGAGGGGTTGCTGGTGGCTCGGCAGGCTGAGCTCAAAGCAGGCCCCCCGCCCCTGGCCCCCCGCCTCGGCCAGGCGCAGGTCTCCCGCATGGGCGGCGGCGATGCTGTGTGCGGCGGACAACCCGATCCCCCGTCCCCGGCCCTTGGTCGACGTGTAGGGTTCGAAGAGCACGGGGACCATGCCGGCAGGGACCCCGGGACCGTTGTCCTCGATGCGCACCCACACGGTGCCGTCCCTGTGTGCTGTATTCACGCGGATGATACAGGGGGAGACGTCCTTCGCCGCCTCCATCGCATTCACGAGCAGGTTGAGCACCACCTCGAAGACCTGCCCCTCGTTGCCCAGCACCCTGACGCCCGCCGTCTCGGAAGCGGCCTCCTCGATCCGCATTCCCGCGGGTGCGCCCTTGCGGTGGCGCATGAGCGAGCAGGCGCAGGAGATCACGGAGTTGATGGTGAAGGGTTCCGGCTCGGTGGGCCGTCCGGTCGAGTAGTCGCGCAGGGTGCGCGTGAGCTGGGCCATGCGGCTGATCGAGTCCTGCAGCATCTTGTTCCTGCCTTCGATCTCCTTCTCCGCGGCGATGCCCATCATCCCGGTCAGGATGTTGCTGAGGTCGTGGAGCACCCCGTCGGCCATCCGCCCCAGGGCCGCCATGCGCAGGTCGGCCTCCTTCCTGCGGCCCTCGGCGGCGAGCTCCAGCTGCGCCTCCCTGCGCGCCGTGATATCCGTGCGGATGGCAAGGAAGTGGGTGATCAGCCCCTCGGTTCGGAGAGGGGCGATGGTCGTATCCACGTAATAGATACGGCCGTCCTTCGCCCTGTTGCAGATCTCGCCCTGCCAGGTCTTCCCGCCCAGGATCGTTCCCCAGAGGTGCCTGTAGAAGGAGGGCGTGTGCTCGCCGGACTTCAGTATCCGGTGGTTTTGCCCGATGAGCTCGGTGCGCCTGTAGCCCGAGATCTCACAAAAGCGGTCATTGGCATAGACGATCTCGCCGGCCTTGTTGGTGATGGCTATGATGCTTTCCCTGTCGACCACCCGGTGCACGATTTCCTCGATGCCCTTCGGCAGTTCCAGGGAGAGCTCGGCCAGGGGGTGGAGCGGGCTTGGCGGAACGGTGGCCGACGGCCGTCCGAGGGCCTCGTCGATGGAATCCAGGAGATGCCTGATGTTGAAGGGTTTCGGCAGGGCCCGGTTCACGACCTTGGTGGAGAGCAGCCATTCCGGGATCTGGCTGCAGTCGCCCGACATCATGAGCACGGGCAGGTCAGCCTGTGAACGCTTTGCGGCGAGCACGACATCCTCCCCCGTGCCGTCTCCCAGCATGTAGTCGGTCAGCACGAGTTGGAACGTCTCGGTCGCGAGCAGCTGTTTCGCCCCTGCTGCCGAGTGGGCCAGTGAGCACTCGTAACCCTGTCGCTTCAGGAGGGTGGAGGCAATATCCAGCACCTGCTGGTCGTCATCGATGATCAGGATGCGGGCTCTCATGTCGGCCCGGAAGATACATGCGCGGACAAAATTTGCGCTGCCCACACCGGCTTGTCAGGGCAGGTAGCACAGGAGCTAATTGTCGGCGGCCCCACGGGGATTGCCTGTCGATGCAGGGGCCATTCAAACCCTGCTCCAAGGGCGGCCCAGCCGCCTCCTGCGCGGGAGGGGCTGGGTAACTTCCGACTACCGGATCAGGACGGTGCAGATCGAGCGCGGCAGGCTCGTGACGGGGGCGGCCTTGCCGCCGATCCAGAGCAGGTATTCGAGCGGCTGCTCGGTGGCGTTCATGACCACCACGGCGATGGAGCCGTCCGTGTTGAGGAAGGCGGTCGTCTGGAGGATGTCGCGCGTCGAGGCGGTGACGATGCGCTTGGCGCCGGGGCGGATGAACTTCGAGAAGTGCCCGATGTAGTGGTACGAGTTGGTGTAGGTGAGCTTGCCGGTGCGCGTGTCGGCGTGCACGGGGGCGAAGCAGAGGTTGCCCACGTGGTTGGGGCCGCCGGTCTCATCGAGGAGGATGTTCCAATCGGTCCAGGCCACGGTGCCGGCGTTGAAATCATGGATCATCGACATGCCGTAGCGCTCGCCCAGCGACCAGTCGGCCAGGCCGGCGGGGTTGAACTTTTCCACGCAGCCCTCCGTGAAGATGAGATTCGTGTTCGGGTAGGCCTCGTGCACGCGGCGCAGGTTGTCGAACTGCATGGCGCTCTTGGTCCAGGTCTCGTACCAGTGGAAGCCGATGCCCCAGACGTATTGGGCAGCCTTCGGGTCGTTGAGGATGGTGCTGGCGCGATGGTAGAGGAGGTCGCGGTTGTGGTCCCAGGCGATGAGCTTGCGGTCGCCCAGGCCGGCCTTGTGGAGCGTGGGGCCGACGTGGTCGCGGATGAAGTCGCGTTCCTCCTCGGCGGTGAAGATGCACGATTCCCACTTCTGCTTGGCCATGGGCTCATTCTGGACGCTCAGGCCCCAGATGGGGATGCCGCGCGCCTCGTAGGCGCGGATGAACGCCACATAGTGGTTGGCCCAGGCTTGGCGGTACTGGGGGAGGAGCTTGCCGCCCTGGAGCACATTTCCCGTGTCCTTCATCCAGCCCGGGGGGGACCAGGGACTGGCGAACAGGATCATGTCCTTGCCCGCGGTGGCGAACACGCGCTTGATGAAGGGGATGCGATGGACCTCGTCGTGGGCCACGCTGAAGGTCTTCAGCTCCGCGTCGCCGTCCTGCACATAGGCATAGCTGCCGCTGGAGAAGTCGCAGCTGGCGATGTTGGTGCGGGTGAGGGTGTAGCCGATGCCCTTCTCGCGGTCGAAATGGGCCTCGAGGAATTCCTTCTGGGCGGCGGCGGGCAGCTTGTCGAAGGTCTCGGCGGCCGAGTCGGTGAGGGCGGCGCCGATGCCGATGAAGGTCTGGAAGGTCTTGCCTGGGTCGACGAAGACCGTGGGCTCCGTCTCGAGGACCTGCGGCTTTTCGCTGAAGCTGAGCGGGGCCTGGGGGCTGATCCTGAGTGCGGTGTCACGTGCGGTGACGTACGGGGTGGCTTTCATGGTTGCAGGGGCTGCGGCGCGGGCTGTCGTCACCACGGCGAGGCCGAGCAGGAGACAGGCGTTGAGCAGGCGGAAACCGAGTCGTTGTTTCATGGAGGGGTTGGAAGGGAGGGTGGAGACCTACGGCGGGGCGGGGGCACGCCGTCCCGGGCCGAGGTCCGGGGTCATGTGCGGGAGTCTAGGGCAAACGCGTGCGTTTGGGAACTCCCCAAAAGAGGGGGGTGGGGCACTTTTTTGGGATTCAGCACAGCTTTCGAGCGATGCAGTCCTCCGAGGGAGGCCCCTGCTCTTGCCTGTTGAAATCAGCAAGACGCTCTCATTGCCCCCCCAGGCCGCGGGCGGCCCTCAGACCCGCCAGCCGCGCTTCCAGAGCGCGTACACCAGGGCGCTGTCGAATTGCCCGAGGCTCATGCCGCGTCGGAATTCCGCCTCGCTGACCGGACTGCCGAAGGCGCGCGTGCGGAGGCGTTCCATCTCGGGAGTGCCGTCGCTCTCCATCCAGGCCTGTGTTTTCTGCGCCGGGTGCATGCGGAAGGCGCCCAGGAAGCGGGGCACGCGCGCGAAGACGGCGCCGGCGGCCTGGAAGCGCTGCAGCAGGTCCCAGTCGAGGGCGAAGCGGAAGCTTTCGTCGATGCCGCCCACGCGCTCCCAGATCCTGCGTCTCCAGAAGAGGCATTCCTGGGGGATGAGGTCCACCATGCGCAGGTCGTCGCAGGAGCGGCGCGGGCTCAGCCAGCGGCCGGTCTGGCGGCCCGCCTCGTCGAGGATGAGGCGGTGGCCGTAGAGCACATCGATCTTGGGGTGGCGCGCGAAGTATTCGGCGACGAAATGCAGCGCGCCGGGCAGGAGAAGATCGTCGGAATTGAGGTAGCCCATCAGGTCAGCGGGGGCGGCGTCTGTCAGGCGTGCGAAGCCCGCGTTGATCGCCGCGCCCTGGCCGGCATCGGGACGGCTGTCCCAGGTGAGGCTGCGCCTCCCGTTGTCGGGAAATTCCGCCACGAGCCCCTGGAGCAGAGCGACGCTGCCGTCCGTGGAAGCGCCGTCCTGCACGTGCAGGCGCAGGCGCGGGCCGTCCTGGCTGAGCACGCTGCGGACCGTGGCGGCCAGGAAGCCCGCCTGGTTGAAGGAGGGGGTGACCAGGTCGAGGCGCGGCAGGAGCCCGGGGTCGAGGCGCGGCGCGGGAAAGGTCTCGGTCTCGGGAGGGCGCGGCTCGTGCTGCACGTGGCGGCCGATGTTGAGCCAGCCGCGGACATCGGCGCGCGCCAGCTGGAAGTCGCGCTCGCCCTGGTCGAGCAGGTCCCAGCCGGCGGGATTGCCCGCCCAGGCCAGGCACCAGAAGCGGGCCAGGCGTATCCGTTCCGCCACTACACCGTGCGCGGGCGCGCGCAGGCGCAACTCGGCGATCGTGTGCCGGCTGCCGTCGTCGAGCAGGGCCTCGAGCGTCGTGACGGACTCGCCGGCAGGCAGGCGCAGGGCGACGGTGAAGCCGGCGCTTGCCGCGGAGGGGTGGGGGAAGTGGGCGCAGAGGTCCTGGCGCGGTCCGCCCAGGCGCGCGCGCCTGCGTTCGCGGGGGTTGGAGGCGTGCAGGGCCATGACGCGCCGCCCGCCCGCATGGAAGCACCAGCCGCTGATCACCGCCCTGCGCGCCGGCAGCTCACCGGGGGCGGGGGTGTCGACACAGGCCAGCAGTTGCGGGTCCGTCTCAGCCATGGTGGGCTAAGCTGGGGGCTGCCGGAAGGGGCCTGGGGCGCGACGGTGCCATGAGGGCATAAAGTGTTGTGGAAAAAGGGGGCGCAAGGGCTATTTCAGGGCGCCCGCGGGTCCCCCGTTTTGCCGCATTGACACGGGGCGAGGAAGCTTCGCAAAGTAGTCGTTTCATTCCCTCCACCTGCTTTATATAAAGCCACCACATGTCCGAAGTCATCGCCGTTCTCGATTTCGGGTCCCAGTACACGCAGGTCATTGCACGCCGCATCCGCGAGTGCCAGGTGTACTCCAAGATCTATCATTACAGCACCCCGGTCGAGACGCTGAAGG
>JAHFTI010000128.1 GCA_023265535.1 Opitutaceae bacterium | reverse complement strand
CTGCTCATAGGTCATCCATTCGGCGGCGGCGCTGGCCGGGGCGGCCTTGGCGGCGCCGAACTTGAACGAGTCGTAGCTGAGTTTTGAGAAGTCGGGATTGTTCATTGTGATGACTCCTTAGAGGGCTCCGATCTGCTTGAGCAGCTTCGCGAGGAGGTCGCGGACGCTGGCGCGGACATGGATGAATTCGTCGACGCCGGCAGCCTTGTACTGCTCGACGACGGCCTTGTCCGCCGGGAGACCGGCGAGCACGACGACGATTCCGGGCTTGGCCTTCTTCAGCGCGGCGGCGAAGACGGGCACGAGGGCCGGATAGGTGTCATCGGTGGAACAGAGAACGGCGACAGGGGCGCCGGAGGCGGCGGCGGCCTCCGCGGCGGCCTCGGCCGTCTCGAAGGACTGCTTGGCCACGGGCTCGAAACCACCGACGGCGAAGAAGCCGGCGGAGAAATCGGCGCGGGGCTTGTGCTGGATGACCGGGCCCATCTTCGCGAGGAAGACCTTCGGGCGGGAGCCCGTCTTCTTGGCGAAGGCCTCGGAGGCGCTGCGCAGTTCCTCGAAGCCGGCGGTGAGGCGTCTGCAGGTCACAGGCTGGATCGTCTCAGCTTCGCCGGAGACCGTGGCCTTGGCGAGCTGGCCGATGCTCGCACCGGCGGCGGCCGCGGCGATGAGGGCCTTGAGGTCGCCCGTCTTGGGGGAGGCGGCCGGACGGCGGGCCTTGATGGCGGCGGCGAGGCCGGCCTTGATCGAGGGATCCACCGGGGCGATGGTGAGGTACTTCTCCTTGAGGTTGGGGAAGAGGTTCGTGCCGACGACGCCCGTGCGGCGCTTGGCGACTCCGTCCTCCTTTTCGGCGGCCACGGCGGCCACGAGCTTCTGCGGGACCCCGGCGCGCAGCGCGGCAACGAAGCCACCCTGCTGCTCGAGTTCCTGGAAGAGGGCCCAGGCCTTGCGGGCGAGCTCGTCGGTGATCTTCTCGATGTACCAGGAGCCGCCGGCGGCGTCAGCCGTCTCGGTGAAGTTGAATTCCTCGGCCAGCAGCGTGTGCACGTTGCGGGCGATGCGGCGCGAGAACTCGTCGGACTGGCCGCTGACCTCGTCGAAGGTGCCGATGTGCAGGCTGTCGACACTGCCAAGGACCGCCGAGAGGGCCTCGGTGGTGACGCGCAGCATGTTCACGTTGGCGTCGTGCAGGGTCTTGTTGTAGAGACCGGTGCGGGCGTGGATGGCCACCTTGCCGGCGGCGGCTTCGGCGCCGAAGGCGGAGAGCACGCGGGTCCACAGCGAACGGAACGCGCGGAACTTGGCGATCTCCATGAAGAAGGTCGGGCCGATCGCGAAGGAGAAACGGATCTGCGAGGCGACCTGCTCGACGCTCACGCCACGGGCCTGAAGGGCGCGGACGTATTCGACGGCGGTCGACAGGGCGAAGGCGAGCTCCTGCGTGGCGGAGGCGCCGGCCTCGAACCAGGGCTGGGCGCTGACGCCGACGGTGCGCAGTGCGGGGGCCTCAGTGGCGGCCTGCTTGCACCAGGCGGCGAGGGCGTCATACAGCGCCTCGAGCTTGGCGGGCGTCTTGCCCGAGAGGACCCACTCGGCCACCGGGTCGGCGGTGAGGCTGCCCGTGAGGGACTTGCCCGACACCTGACGCTTGGCGGCCAGGGCGAGGTAGGTGGCGGCGATCGGGAGGGCGTTCGAGCCGGCGCCGATGTGCACCGGGATGGAATCCAGGGCGACCTTGGCGAGGGCGACCTCAAGGTCCTTCAGGTCGGCGATGGAGAGACCGCAGCGGGCGACGCAGCATTCGGTCGCCTCATCCGGGTCCTGGCCGGCGCGGGTGGCGCAATCGAGCACCACGGGCACGCTGTTCTGACCCCACATGAGGTCATTCAGAAGTGCGCTGTTAAAAGATGCGCAGTCCTTGGCCAAAATTTCCTGGGAAAATTCCCATGAGGAGTTCTTATAGCCAATATTATTCGTGCCTCGAATAAAAGGAGCTTCACCAGGCGCAGAACCCAGGTTGGGGACCTCGGAAAGGTCGACGCGCGAATAGAGAGGCTGGAGGGAGAGTCCCTCTGAAGTCTTGGTGACCAGCTTCTTTTCGAAGGGCACTCCCAAGAGTTCGGCCTCGACGGTCTTGCGCCACTGGGCGAGAAGACCCTCGAGCGCCTCGGTTGAGGTCGGCGATGGGGATTGTGTGTTTGCCATGACGTAGAAAGTCGTTGATTCGACTATGTATTCAGCGTAGCGCAAGCCTTACACACTCGCTCCGCATCTCTTGGCAAAGGATGCCCATGTTTAGCCAACGGATGCAGAGCGGGAAAACGGGGCATAACGCATGATCAGCAAGTCTAATTCGGACCCATCCAGCCACCCATTTTTTACGCCATGATTACCCGCATCGACCACCTCGGCATTGCCGTCAAGTCCCTCGACGAGACGATCCCTTATTACGAGAAGGCCCTTGGCCTCAAGTGCGAGCACAAGGAGGAAGTCCCCTCCCAGAAAGTGCGTACCGCCTTCTTCCATGCCGGAGAAGTTCACATTGAGCTGCTCGAGCCGACCTCGCCCGAGAGCCCGATCGCCAAGTTCCTGGAGAAGAATCCGGCTGGCGGCATCCACCACATCGCCTTCGCGACCGACGACGTCGCAGGCCAGCTCAAGCAGGCCAGCGAGGCCGGCGTGAAGCTCATCCATGAGGTGCCCTTCGAAGGTGCGGCCGGCAAGCTGGTCGCCTTCCTCCATCCCAAGTCCACTTTTGGCGTGCTCACCGAGTTCTGCATGCCCAAGGGCCACTGATCGCCCCCCCCCCTACGAACCCATATTTAACCCCGTTTAAACCATGCCTATCTCCGCACAACTGGTTAAGACCCTGGAGGAAAAACGCAAAGTGATCCTCAATGCCGGCGGCGCCGACAAGCTCGCCGACCGCAAGAAGAAGGGTCTCATGTCCGCCCGCGAACGCCTCGAGGCCTTCTTCGAGCCGGGCACTTTCATGGAATTCGGCGCCCACGCCCAGAATCAGGGCCGCGAATTCGGTCTCGCCGACAAGCAGTTCCCCTGCGACGGCGTCATCACCGGCATCGGCTATGTCGATGGCCGCCCCGTCGCCGCCTACAGCCAGGACTTCACCGTCGGCGGTGGCTCCCTCGGCTCGATGCACGCCAAGAAGATCTGTGATCTTCAGGACTACGCTATCAAGACCGGCATGCCTTTCATCGGCATCAATGACTCCGGTGGCGCCCGCATCCAGGAGGGCGACGCCGCCCTCGCCGGCTACGGCCAGATCTTCTTCCGCAACGTCCTCGCCTCGGGCGTCGTTCCCCAGATCTCCATTCTGATGGGACCCTGCGCCGGCGGTGCCGTCTACTCCCCCGCCCTCACCGACTTCATCATCATGACGAAGTCGAACGCCCAGATGTTCATCTGCGGTCCCGAGGTCATCAAGGCCGCCACCGGCCAGACCGTGACCATGGACGAGATCGGCTCCGCCGCGGCCCATGCCTCCGTCTCCGGCAACATCCACTTCGTCGCCGAGGACGAGAAGCACGCCCTGCAGATCGCCCGCAAGCTGCTCTCCTTCGTTCCCGCGAACAACGTGCAGGATCCCCCGCACCGCCCGACCCCGACCCTCAGCCTCGACATCGATCCGGGCATGAACGACATCGTTCCCGAGGATCCCAAGGCTCCGTTCGACGTGCTCAAGGTCATCGCCCGCCTGGTTGACGGCGGCGACTTCCTCGAGGTCCAGCGCGACTTCGCCAAGAACATCGTCGTCGGCTGGGCCCGCATCCAGGGCATCGTGGTAGGCATCATCGCCAACCAGCCCGCCGTCAAGGCCGGCACGCTCGACATCGACGCCTCGGACAAGAGCGCCCGCTTCATCCGCTTCTGCAACATCTTCAACATTCCGATCGTCACCCTCGTGGACGTCCCCGGATTCCTCCCTGGCATCGCCCAGGAGCGCGGCGGCATCATCCGCCACGGTGCGAAGATGCTCTTCGCCTACGCGGCCGCCACGGTTCCGAAGATCACGGTGATCATGCGCAAGGCCTATGGTGGCGCCTACCTCGCCATGTGCTCCGCCGACCTCGGCGCCGACCTCGTCTTCGCCTGGCCCACGGCTGAAATCGCCGTCATGGGCGGCGAAGGCGCCGTATCGATCCTCTTCAAGCGCGAAATCGCAGCCGCCTCCGAGCCCAAGAAGAAGGCCAAGGAGCTCGCCGCCGAGTATCGCGAGAAGTTCGCCGCCCCCTATGAGGCCGCCAGCAAGGCCTTCATCACGGACATCATCATGCCCTCGCAGACTCGCGGCATCCTCGCCATGGCCCTGCGCAACACCCTGGCCAAGCGCGAGAGCCGTCCGCCGAAGAAGCACGGCAACATCCCGCTCTGATCGTCCTGTTTTCATTCACCGGACGGGATTGCATCCCGTCCGGTTTTGATTTCGTCTCTCCCCCCAATAGAAGTTAACCCTACCAGTTCCCTCTTAGCACATGAAAAAACTCCGCGTTACCGTCGAAGGTAAGTCCTATGAAGTTCTCGTCGAGATGCTCGATGACTCCCAGGTTGCCGCCCCTGTCGTAAGCGCCCCCGTGGTCGCTGCCCCGGTCGTTTCCGCCCCCGTGGTGTCCGCTCCGGTGGTGTCCGCCCCGGTCGTTGCCCCCGTTGTTGCGCCCGCCCCGAAGGCAGCTCCCTCCGGCCCCGGCGATGTCCTCAGCCCCCTGGCTGGCAAGGTCGTCTCCTTCGAGGTCAAGGTCGGTGACAAGGTCACCGAGGGCCAGCAGGTCGCCACGATCGAGGCCATGAAGATGAACACCTACATCTACGCTGCCAGCGCCGGCACCGTCACCGCCATTCCCGTCGCCCCCGGCGACGGCGTGAACGAGGGCGCCGTCCTCGTCTCCATCGCCTGAGTTGTCATGAGCGGCGTGCCGCCTGCGCGCCGGCACGACCGTTTGCAGCCGCGAGCCCAGCGTTCGCGGCTGCGTTCAACTCTTCCCACATCTCCATGTCCAGTACTTCTCCCACCACCGTCACCCTGCCTGTCTCGCTCACCGTCGAGAACCTGCTTCAGGTCATCGCGACGCTCAGCGAGCAGATCCGCAGGTTGGAAAGCGGCGGCCGCACTGCGTGCACCGGCAACAACGCGCACTCCGAGGAAATTCCGGCACACATCGTGGCCGTGATCTCCGCGGCCGTGTACGCCACCGCCGGCAATCGCGCGCGCATCGTCAAGATGACGAGTCTTGACGAGACGCTCGCCTGGTCCGCGGAGGGTCGCAGGGCGATCTTCCATTCCCACTCCGTTCGCTGAAAGCTGTACTTGCCGGGCGTCGTTGAAAACGCCAACTGTCTTCGCCCATGAATCGAGAAACAATCGTCTGGTGCGTATTCTGGTCCGTTTTCGTCCTCGTCTCTGCAATTGATTATTACGTCACCTCCCACCGCAAGGGGGGGGTGACTGTCAAGGAAGCCCTCCGTTGGACGGGTGTCTGGATTGGCCTGGCGCTTAGTTTCGGTGCCTTCATCTACTTCGTCCACCCCCGCGGCCACGAGCTGGCGATGCCCTATATCGCGGGCTATCTCACGGAGTATTCCCTCTCGGTCGACAATCTTTTTGTCTTCATCCTCATCTTCTCGCTGATGGGCGTGAAGGAGGTCGCGCAACCGAAGCTGATCAAGCTGGGCATCTATCTTTCCATTGTCCTGCGCGTCATTTTCATCCTGTTCGGAATCGCGCTGCTGCACACCTTCCACTGGCTCATCTACGGCTTTGGCGCCTTGCTCGTCTGGACCGCCTGGAAGATGATGACCGCCGATGAGGACGAGTCCGTCCATCCCGAGAACAACATCCTCGCTAAGATCGCCTCGCGCTTCTTCCCGGTCCACGCTGAACCTCAGGAGACCAAGAAGCTGTTCACCCGTTTTGAGGGGAAGCTGTGCATCACCCCCCTCTTCCTCGTTTTCCTGGTCATCGGCAGCACCGATGTTCTCTTCGCCGTTGATTCCATCCCCGCCATCATGGGCATCAGCCAGGACCCGTTTGTTGTCCTGACCTCGAATATCTTTGCGGTGCTTGGACTGAATTCCCTGTTCTTCGCGATCCGCGGCATCATGGGGCTGTTCAAGTTCCTCAAGCACGGTGTCAGCGTCATCCTTTTCTTCATCGGTGCGAAGATGATCGCCGGCGTTTACACTCCCATTGAGGAGTGGTTCAAGGACCACACGAGTGTCTCCCTCCTGGTGATCGTCGCCGTTCTCGCCGCCTCCATCGTGCTCTCCATCTGGCATGACCGCACCAGTGCCCAGCCCAAGCCGGCGGAGTGACCCATTTCCAGCGAAGGCCTGGAATATGCAGGCCTTCCTCATCACGAAACCCCACCCCAAGCTAGTACCCGTCGATGCCTCCCACCACCCTGTCTGACTCCACCTTCGGCCTCACCATGCTCATCGTAGGCATGGGTGGGACCCTCGTCACCCTCTGGCTGCTCACGCTCCTGCTCAAGGGCCTCACCTCCCTCTTCCCCGTGAAGGAGGAGCCCGCCTCCGGCCTCCCGCATTCCAACCCGCCCCATAACCACTGAGCAGCCCCGCCATGATCGACGCCATTCTCAGCGGTCTGACCGCGCTCACAGCCGGTGCGCAGCACCTGATCACACTCAATGGTCTTCTCTGCCTCGCGATGTTGGTCATCGCCGGCGTGATGTTCTACCTCGCCATCGTCAAGGACGTGGAGCCTCTCCTGCTGCTCCCCATTGCCTTCGGCTGTTTCCTGGTCAACCTTCCCCTCAGTGAGGTCATGGGGCACGACGGTGTGCTCAAGACCTTCTACGATTTCGGCATCGGCAATGAGTTGTTTCCGCTGCTGATCTTCGTGGGCATCGGCTCCATGACGGACTTCACCCCGCTCATCGCCAACCCCAAGCTGCTCCTCTTCGGTGCGGCCGGTCAGCTCGGCATTTTCGCCACCCTCCTGCTCGCTCTCCTGGTCTTCAACTTCACCAAGGAGGAGGCTGTCTCGGTCGCCATGATCGGCGCCTGCGACGGCCCGACCGTGATCTACGTTTCCAATCTCTTCGCCGGCCTCAACAAGATCCCGACGGCCATGGTTGGCGCCCTTGCCGTTGCCGCCTATTCCTACATGGCCCTCGTCCCGGTCATCCAGCCGCCCATCATGCGCCTGCTCACCACCGAGAAGGAGCGCCAGGTCAAGATGCCCAGCGTCAAGGGCAAGGTGTCCAAGACCGCCCTCATTGCCTTCCCCCTGGCGGTCACGCTCATCACCGGCATCATCGCCCCCAAGGGTCTCCCCCTCATGGGCATGATCATGCTGGGCAATTTCATGAAGGTGACCGGCGTCGTGACCCGTCTCACGAAGTGCAGCGAGAACGAGATCGCGAACATCGCCACGCTCTTCCTGGGGCTTGCCATCGGCGGCACCATGTTCGGTCCCGCGTTCCTCAAGACCGAGACCCTGTTCATCTTCGGCCTCGGCCTCTTCGCCATCATCATCGACACCGCTGGCGGAATCCTCCTCGGCAAGCTCTGGTACCTTCTTTCCGGTGGCAAGGTCAACCCCCTCATCGGCGCCGCAGGCATCTCCGCCTACCCGATGGCCGCCCGCCTGGTGCAGACCGAGGGGCAGCGCTGGAACAAGCATAATTTCCTTCTCATGCACGCCATGGGAGCGAACACCGGCGGCCAGATCGGCTCCGTGATGGCTGCCGCCATCATGCTCGCGGTTCTCAAGGGGCTCGGCGTCATACCTTGAGCGACACTCCTGCCAGCGTTCCTTCCTGGACCCTGCTGCGCCTGGACGAGGTCGAATCCACCAACGACATCGCCGGGCGCCAGCCTCCCTGGCACGCAGTCACCGCCCGCACCCAGACCCGTGGGCGCGGGCGTTATCGCCGCAGCTGGGTCTCAGACCTGGGCGGCATCTGGATCTCAGCCAACCTTCCCACTCCCGGGGCTCCCGAGGCCTGGGGCGTGCTTCCGTTGGCGGCGGGCTGGGCCCTTCGTGCGGCTCTGAGCTCCCTGGGGGTGGCCCAGCTGCGCCTGCGCTGGCCCAACGACCTGATGGTGGGGCGTGCCAAGCTCGCGGGCATTCTCGTGGAGCGTTTCACCTCCGCAGGTGCTGTTGTCGGCATCGGTATCAACTACCTCAACCATCCTGAGGAGGCCTCCCCGGAACTGCGCGGTCACACGCTGCGCCTGGCCGACCTCCTCACGCCCTTGCCCTCGGAGGAGCAGGTCATCGGCACGCTCCTGGCCTGCCTGGCCGAGGCACAGGACCGCATAGCCAGTGGGCGCGTGTCCGAGTTTCTTCCGTCCCTCAACTCCGCCTGGCAGATCGACCGCGTCGCGGTGACCCTCTCCGGCTCCTCCCAGCCGCTGCTGGGCTCCTTCCTAGGCGTGGATCAGGCGGGAAATCTCCTGGTGCGCTCTGACGACGGCCGGCAGCATTGCCTCTCCCCCCTGGCCGTTGAATTGCTCCGCGAAGTCTGGCCGGACTGAGCTTCG
Source organism: Opitutaceae bacterium (assembly GCA_023265535.1). GTDB lineage: Bacteria > Verrucomicrobiota > Verrucomicrobiia > Opitutales > Opitutaceae > MWDT01. Next base: position 598 of record JAHFTI010000128.1, on the reverse strand, counting down.
GACTGAGCTAGGAAGGAGGGCGATCTCGGTTTTGTCCGCCTCGGCACGGGAAATTTCCAAGACTGACGCTTGACAGGGGCCCTCCCTCGACTCTTATAGCCTTACGTTTCCAAGCTCAGCTTGGGCTCCCAACTCGGCCGTGGTAAGAATCACTCGGCTTTCCGGAACCTCGATAGCCTCGCTCGTTCCGACCTGTCAGCCCCCCTTTTTCCTACGCTGGGCGCACCACGCCCTCTCCGCATCCGAGTTGTCTCAGGCGCCCATTTTTTCGCAGCCGATTCGTCCATCCCTACGCATACTCATGTCAAACAACCAAGAGCCGGCTCCCTCCGCACCTGCAGCAACCGCCGTCAGTGCCGCCCCCGCCTCCACCCCTGCCCCTGCCCCGGTCGCTCCCGCCGCCCCTGTTGAGAATCTCATCCATGTCGAGGGCGTGCTCGACATCGACACCGCCCGTGGCGGCAACGGCATCCTCCTTGATGTCACGCGCATGGGCAAACGCCGCCCCACCGATCCCTTTGTCCCGAAGGAGCTGATCCCCCGCTTCCAGCTCAAGACCGGCCAGCTCGTCGGCGCCAGCGCCTTTCCCGCCGATAAC
>JAHFTI010000127.1 GCA_023265535.1 Opitutaceae bacterium | reverse complement strand
AAAAGGAGGCGGAAACGCTGCTCGCTCAGGGCGAGCTCCTTCTGGGCGCGCAGACGCTGACCCTCGATGCTGAGGTTGTCGAGGGCATGCGAGAGGTCGACGGCGGCGGAGTTGAAAAGCCCCAGGGCCTTGGTCGAGAAGGACGACGAATCGGATGAATACAGGCAGACCGCGCCGACGGCCTCGCCATTGAGGCGCACCGGGAAGGCGGCGGCGGAGCAGAGCCCCTTGGAGGCGGCATATTCGCCCCAGAAACGCGCCACCGGATCCAGCGAGAAATTCATGCAGACGATGCTGCGGTCCTCGGACATGCTGATCTCGGTCAGCAGGTTCTCGCGGCGAAAGCCGGGCAGCCTTTCGAGGCTGGCGGGAAAATCCTCGGGAGCCCCCGCCTGTGCGATGCGCACGGCGTGCCGCTCCCCGCTTGCACGCCACACCACCCAGGCGACCGAAAAGCCACCCTGCTCCACGAAGGCGCGGCATGCGCTCGCCAGGAGGCCCTCGTGGTTCATCGAGCGCACGATGGCCTGGTTGACCTCGCTGAGCACGGCGTACATGCGATTCGCCATGAGCACCTCCGCCTCGCGCTCCCGCAACTCGGTGACGTCCGTGGCTATGATGGAGAAACGGTTGCGACGGTCGGCGGGGAAGGCGGTGGCCTTGAGGTGACGTTTTGCCTTGGGCAGGAAGGTCTCAAAGGAGATCGGCTTGCCCTGCTTCATCATCAGCACGAGCTCGTCAAGGTGCGGCGGGACGGCGACCCCATAGAGCTGCGTGGCCCGCGCACCGATCGCCACCTCCCTCGGGTAACCGGTGATCAGGGTGAAGGCGGGATTCACTTCCAGGAAACGCAGGTCGCGGACGACCCCGCCCTCATCTCGCACCATCTCAAAGGAGGCGACGAGCTGCGTGGTCGATTCGCTCAGGCCCAGCAACTGGCGCGCGGCGCGCTTCTGCTTTTCGAGCTGCCCCGCCACGGCGAGACCGGAGACCGAGACCAGGGCCGCCAAGGCTTGGATACGAAGCAGGCTGGCATCGCCCAGCTCGGCATAGCTGCTGGCAGAGACGCCGAGCATGACGAGAAGGCCGATGGCACAGGCATAGGCCGCCCCCGGGAAATCAAAACGCAGGGCGCACACCATGATGGGCACCAGCATGAGTGCCCCCATGTCCACGCCATGCTGGGGCTGGAGGAAGGCCACGTAAAGGGCCAGCACGGGCGCCAGCAGTGCGACCAGCAGCGCCTCCTGGCGCCGCTCCACAACCAGGGCGCGCCATTCGGCCTGGCAGCTGTGCGCCCAGGCCAGCGGAAACGGCGCCAGGATCAGCGCACCCAGCATCCCGGAAAGGAAGGCGCTGCCAATGGAGGGCGTGAGCAGCTGCGAACCCACGACAAAACCGACCGAGGCATGGCTGACACAGACCCCGAGCAAGGGTCCGACCACGGCGCAGGACAAAAGAGTCAGGAAGAGTTTCCGGTAATCCGAGCCGGGCCGAAGCGCAATCAGGCTGCGCGCCACCCAGGCACCGCCCAAGGCGTTGGTCAGGTCCGCCATGCCCAGCACCACTTCGATCGCCAAGCTATGATCGCCCACCCAGAAGACTCCCAGGCGGACCACAAGCGCGAGCAGGAGAAGGTACGGCCACCAGGCCAGGCTCAGCATGATGAGGCAGAGCTGCAGGAAGGTCGTCTGCAGCGACATCAGGGGCAGGTTCCAGCCTGTGGGGCGGTACCAGTCCGACAGCAACCCAAAGGCAAAGAAGACGATCGCAAACAGCACCAGCCCCTTCATGGAAGGGGTCTTGGGAACCAGCCCCCCGCGCCAGACATGCACCGGCGCAACCGACCCGGGGGCGGGTTGGGGAGTGGAATCTGTCTTGGGAGGCTGCATCAGGAGGAGGCTGAGGGACTAGGCTGGTCCACGGGAAGCTAGAAGAGCCCTGATCTTCGCGACAAGCGCATTTATATCAACAGGTTTAGGAAGGAAATCCTGGGCCCCGACGGCGAGGCAGCTCTGCCTGTCCTCGTCAGAGGCAAGTGCGGTGAGCGAGATCACGGGAATGGAGCGCAAGGCGGCATCCTCCTTCATCAGGCGAATGGCATTCAGGCCGTCGAGCACGGGCATCTGGATGTCCATGAGGACAAGATCCGCCGGGGCGGCGCGCAGGCTGTCCAAGGCCTGCTGCCCGTTGGCCGCCCGACGCACCTGGGCCCCACGCCGCTCGAGCTGGAGCTGCATGATGCTGGCGTTGGTGGGGTCGTCCTCGGCCAGGAGCACCTGCACGCCCTTGAGCAATTCCACCAGGGTGGAGTGTTCGGAGGCGGGCGCCCCGGCAAGGCTGATCATGGCCACCGGATCGGGGATCGACACCATGAAATGACTCCCCTGCCCCAGGTCGCTGCGCACCGCGATGGTGCCGCCATGCAGCTGCACAAAACGCCTGACAAGGGCGAGACCCAGGCCGGTGCCGCCGGGGCGCTGCGTGCCCAGGTTGTCGAGCTGCTCGAACGGTTGGAAAATGTGCTCCAGCTTGTCCTTTGCGATTCCGACACCCGTGTCCCAGACGGTGAAAATGACGCCCTGCCCTCCGCTCATCGACGAGGCGACAAGGCCGGCGCTGCCACCCTCGGGGGTGAACTTGACCGCGTTGCCCAGGAGATTGATCAGGATCTGGCGAAGGCGGCGGCCGTCCGCCCAGAACTTCTGGGGGGCGCCCGCGCAGTCAAGGCTGAGGCTGACCCCCTTGGAATTGGCGGCCTCCTGCACAAAGTCCAGGCAGGTGCGGCACAGCGAACGGATCTCCACGGGCTTGCGCTCCAGCTCCACCCTGCCCGACTCCAACTTCGCGATGTCGAGGATGTCGTTGATCAGGTCGAGCAGGTGCTGGCTGCTCCCGTCGATCACACCCAGCCCTTCGGCCTGGCGCGGCACGATGGGCCCGAAGGCGCCATCCTGCAGCAGCTCCGTCATGCCCATGATGGTGGTGAGCGGCGTGCGGAGCTCATGGCTCATGTTGGCAAGGAAATTGGTCTTGGCGCGGTTGGCTGCCTCGGCGCGCATGGCCATCTCGGACGAACGCGCGATGGCGGCCTGCAACTGGTGGTTGGCGCGCTCCAGCTCGGCGGCATTGTGGAGAAGCCGCGCCTCGCTGCGCTTGCGTTCGGTGATGTCCCGGATCAGCACGAGGTCCGCCACACCGCCCTGCATCGGAACGATGCCACCACTGATCTCCACGTCGATGTGATGGCCCGAGCTGTGCAGGAGCTTCGTCTCATAGACCACCGGGGCGGGCTCACCCCGGATGCGGCGACTGTAGTATTCACCGACCTTGGGCAGCTCTTCGGGAGGAATGAAGCCGGAGAAGGGCTTGCCCAGGACCTGCTCTCGCTCGCAACCGGAGAACTCCAGTACCCGGCGGTTGGCCTGGATGATGAGGCCGTCCTGGATCATCACGATGCCGTCGCCCGCGCGTTCTATCAGGTCCTTCTGGATGGAGGCATGCTCGCGAATGCTCTCATTGTAAGCCTCGGTGCGGGCCTTGAGCAGGCCCAGGAAACGGCGTGTCCTAAGCCAGCAGAATATGGAAAGCCCCAGCAGCAGGCAGATCGGAGGGACCAGCCAGCCGATGTCGACCATCATGCTGGAGAGGGGGGGGGACATTCACGTTACCTGGTAAAATGTGCTGCGCCCGATGTTCACGGGGGTGAAGCCGTCGTCCACCATGAGGGTGGTCTCGGCGCCGCCGAGGAGCAGATAGCCTCCGGGCACCAGGAGTTCGCGCACCTGCTTGAGGATCTGGCGGCGGACGGGGATATCGAAATAGATCATCACATTCCGAATCAGCACGAAATGGAACTTCGGCATGCCGACGAAGGGTCGTGAGAGGTTGATCTCCCTGAAGTCGACGCTGCGCCGGATCTGCTCGTTGATCTGCCAGCCTTCCGGAGTCTGCGTGAAGTACTTGACGAGATAGGGAGCAGGAAGGCCACGGTTGACCTCGAGCTGTTGGTAAAGGCCGGAGCGCGCACGGCGCAGGATGCTCGTGGAGATGTCCGTGGCCATGATCTGGAAGCGATCTGCCTGGGACGGAAAGGCCTCGTTGAGCAACATCGCCAGACTGTAGGGCTCCTGTCCGCTCGAACAGGCAGCGGACCAGATCATGATCTTGCCGGTGGTGTGGCGTGCCAGGAGAGAGGGCAGCACTTCCTTCTTGAGGGCCTCAAAAGGATGGAAGTCGCGGAAAAACAGGGTCTCGTTGGTGGTGAGCGCGTCGACGATCTCACGCTGCAGCGGCAGGGTGTTCGGGGCGAAACGCAGGTGGTCGATCAGCGCATTGAGGCTGGGGAAACGATGGCGCGAGGCCACGCCGCCGAGGCGGGCCTCGACCAGGTATTCCTTGCCGGCCCCGAGCACGATGGCGGCCTCGCGCAGCACCAGATCGCAGATGAACTTGAAATTTTCCTCATTCATTTCGAGGGGAAGGGCGCGGGCAGGGGTGCGGACATTCTGGAGAGGGGGCTCATCGGCGGGTGGCCTTGAGGCGACGAAGGATCTCGGGCGCGATCTCCTCGATGGGAAGAATGGCGTGGGCGAGGCCGGCCTGGGCGACGGCGCCGGGCATGCCCCAGACCACCGAGCTGGCCTGGTCCTGCACGACGACCTGGCCACCCTTTTCGCGGATCAGCTCGCAGCCGCGCAATCCGTCCTGCCCCATGCCGGTGAGCACGACGCCCAGCACATTGGCCCCGGTGGCCACTGCCGAGCGAAACAGCACATCGACCGCAGGCCTGCAGGAATTCTCGGGAGGATTCGTGTTGGTGCGAACGGAGAAGGAACCGCCCTGGTCACGGTGCACGGTCATGTGAAAACCGCCGGGTGCCACATAGGCGTGGCCGGGCTTGAGAGTGAGGCCGTGCGTGGCCTCCATGCAACGCAGCGGAATGCGCAGGGCGTTCAGGCGCTCTGCCATCATCTGCGTGAACATCGCCGGCATGTGCTGCACGAGGACGACGGGCACGGAAAGCGGAGTGACCAGCCCCTGGAACACCTTCTCCAGGGCCATCGGGCCGCCGGTCGAGGAGCCGATGCAGAGCAGCTCGACAGCGCCCGACAGGAGCGGGGCCGCGGAAGGGGCACCTGTCCTGGGAGTCGCCAGGGAGGACGCGGGAACGGTGAAAGTCGAGGCCCCTGGGGCCGCGGGCGCCACCGTGGGGACGGGGGAGAACTCCGCCTGTGTGCGCTGGAAATGAACCCGGATGCGCGGGAGCAGTTCCTCCTGGAGGCGCGAGATGCTCTCCTGAAGGTCCATCACGTCGACCGGCTTGGTCACGTAGTCGGTGGCTCCGGCGGCCAGGGCATCCAGGGTCGCGGAGGCGCCCCGCTGGGTCAGCGAGGAGAACATGATGACAGGCATGCGCGGGTAGGTCCTGCGCAGTTCCTTGAGCGCCTTCACGCCGTCGAGCTCGGGCATCTCCACGTCCATGGTGACCACGTCCGGATTGACCTGCGAGAGTTTCTGCAGGGCGATCCTGCCGTTGTGCGCGATGCCGACGACCTCGATGCCAGGGTCACCCTGCAGCACCTCTGTGATGAGGCGCCGCATGACGACCGAGTCATCTACCACCAAAACACGGATCTTCGGCATGATTGAAGGGGGGAAGGTCAGGACACGAGGCCGAGAAGGCACAGTTTCTCCACGAACATCTGCTCGTCCAAGGGCTTCATGAGGAAGTCATCGGCGCCACAGGAAATCGCCTCGGCCACCTTTTCGTAGGTGTTTTGGGCGGTGACCATGAGGATCTTCACGTTGGCATAACTGGCGTCGGCACGCACGGCCTTGAGCAGCTGAAAGCCGTTCATCCGAGGCATGTCCCAGTCAATCAGGAGTGCCGCGAAGGGGCCGGAGTCCCTGAGACGCTCGAGGGCCTGGCAACCGTCCTCGGCCTCGACGGTCTCGAAGCCAAGGTTGCGGGAATACGTGCACAGGATGGCACGCATCGTGGAGGAATCATCTATGACGAGTAGACGCATGGGAGGAGGTCAGCTGCGCTTGCGTGAGCTTGAGCTTGAGCTGGAGTTATCGAGTTTGAAGTTGTCGACGACCTTGCGGAGATCACTGGCGAGACGGGCAAGCTCCTGTGCGGCGGTCGCGGTCTAACCGGCGCCCTGGGTGGTGCCGCGGGCGGCCTGCGAAACGGAGATGATGTTCTTTGCGATCTCGTTGGCCCCCGTGGCGGCCTCGTTGACGTTCTTGGATATCTCGTTGGTCGTGGCGGCCTGCTCCTCGACTGAGGAGGCGATGACGGTCTGGATCTGGTTGATCTGATTGATGATCGTTGAGATCTCCTTGATGGCATCGACGGCACCCTGGGTGTCGTTCTGGATGGTCTTGATCTTGGAGCCGATCTCCTCGGTGGCCTTGGCGGTCTGCTTGGCCAGCTCCTTGACCTCGTTGGCGACCACCGCGAAGCCCTTGCCCGCCTCGCCCGCTCGCGCCGCCTCGATGGTGGCGTTCAGGGCGAGCAGGTTGGTCTGCTCGGCGATCGAGGTGATCACCTTGATCACGTTGCCGATCTCGATGCTGCTGTCGCCCAGCTTGGCGACGGTGACGTTCGTGTTCTCGGCGACGGTCGCGGCGTGGGACGCCACCTTGGCGGCCTCGCTGGCGTTCTTCGCGATCTCGCGGATGGAGGCGCTCATCTCCTCGGTGCCGGTGGCGACCGTGTTGATGTTCTTGCTTACCTGCTCGGCGGCGGCGGAGACGATATTGGACTGGCTGGCGGTTTCCTCGGCGGCGGAACTCACCTGGGTGCTCACGGACGTGAGTTCCTCGGAGGAGGCACTCAGCGACTGGGCATTGTTGGCGATGGACTGGATGTTGACGCGCAGGCCATCGACCATCTCGTTCATGCTGGTGGCCAGCTGGCCGATCTCGTCGTCGCGGTGGATTTCCAGGTTCTGGGTGAGGTCGCCTCGGGCGATGCGTTCGGAGAAGCCGACTCCCTGACGAAGCGGCAGCACGATCTGGCGGGTGATCAGGGTCGAGACGATCAGGCCGATGATGAGCCCGATGACCATCGAGGTGATGGAGACAAACTTGGAGGTCGAGACGACGGACTGCACGCGGTCGCTGGCGGCGCCGGAGGCACCCCAGGCATTGTTCTCGGCCTGCTGGGCAGTGGCGAGCACCTGGATGCCGATGCGGTCCATCTCGGGAAGCACCTTCTTGCGCAGTTCGTTGTCAAAATTGGCCCAGGACTTCGAGGCCTCCTCGTACTCGGCGGTGGCGGCGGAAGCCTTGTCAATGCGCGCCAGATCCTCCGCGGAGGACGAGACCTTGCGCAGGTCCGCATAGAGCTTCTGCAGGGATGCCAGCTGGTTCATGAGCTGCTCCCAGACGGCCGGATCCTGGGTCATCATGTAACGGCGGGAGGTGAGGCGTGCGGAGGGCACCAACTGTGCGATCTCAGACACCATGAAAACGGCATCAGCCACCAAATCGGTGCGCTTGGTCTTGGCTACCTGATAAACATTGGCCGCATAGGCGACGGTTTCGCCACCGCTGTCCATGATCTTGGCAGCCTCCTTCATCTGGCGATCAAGGTCGGCCCAGGACTTGGCGGATGCCAGAAATTCACGGGCAGAGACCTCCGCCTCTTGGATGGAACGGCGATCGTTCTCGTTGGTGCACATGGCCCGCAACTCGCCGAGTCCGCGGGTGACCTCGTCCAGGGCATCCGTCACGCCTTTCCATGCCTCGGGCTTGGCATCGAGCATGTAGGTGCGGGCGTGCGCCACGGTGTCGTTGGCACTACCGACCACGCGTTGCGCGGCGGTCATGAGGGTGAGGCTCGAGACACGAAGCGCGTCGGTGGCGGCAGCCTTGAATTCACGGTCCTTGGCGGCGATGAAGCCCTCCATGATCGCAGTGACCTTTGCATAGGTCTCATCCATGGAGGCACGGGCACGCTGGGCCTGTCCCTGATAGTCCACCCAGGACTTGGCAGCCTGGAGGTACTCCCTTGTGGCGCTACGGGCCTCGTTGATCAGCTTCTTCTCGGAGGCATCGGGCTTGAAGGTCTCGAGCTGGGTGTAGGCCGCCTCCAGGATGGAAATGTTGCGCTGCAACTCAGCGTACTGCTGCTTCTCACCGAGCAGCATGTAGGCCTTTTCGTTCACTCGCGTGGCAAAGGCAGTGGCGTTGATCTTGTTGACGGTGGCGAGAGCGGTCTTGGCCTGAAGGTATTCCTGCTGCTTGGCGGAGATGTAGTCATCCGCCTGCTGTCCGACGATTTCGCCCTTTTCACCCATCACCTTTTCAGCGGCGGCGGCGGCCTTGATGGCTGAGACACCCTGTTCGTAGAGCTTGGCCCAGTCGCTGCTGATTTTCCGAACCTCGGCCGACTTTGAGAGGAGGTCGCTGTCATTGAAGGTCTTTGCAATGGAGTCGACCTTGTCCAGGTTGGCCATCAGGTCTGACACGTGCTTGCGCGCCAGCGTGTGGGTCTCGTCGCTGGCCTTGATGACATAGTTCTTCTGCTCGAGGATGCACTCGAAGGCGCTGCGTTCCACACCGGTGCTGTTCTGCACCACAGGGAGGGAGTGTGTGCTCAGCAGCACAACCTCGTTGTCCACGCTTCGGAACATCATGAAGGCAGTGATGCCAAGGATGGCCGTGACGCCGGTGATGGCGCCGAAGCCGAGGCCCATTTTTTGTCCGATTTTCATGATATTGGCAAAAGAAGCAGGGGGCGCGCCGCCCGTGAGCTGTCACGGGCGGCAGGGAAGGGCCAAATCAGCGCTTGTAGCTGCGGGCTGAGGACGAGGAGGAGGAAGAGCCGTCGATCTTGAAGAGCTCGACCACCTTGCGCAGCTCGGCGGACAGGCGCGCGAGTTCGTGTGCGGCGGTCGCAGTCTGGTTGGCGCCTTCGGTGGTGCCCTTGGCAGCCTGGGAGACAGCACCGATGTTCTTCGCGATCTCGTTGGCGCCGGTGGCGGCCTCTGAGACGTTCTTGGAGATCTCGTTGGTCGTCGCAGCCTGTTCCTCGACAGAGGACGCGATGACGGTCTGGATCTGGTTGATCTGGCCGATGATCGTGGAGATCTCCTTGATGGCCGTCACCGCACCCTGGGTGTCGTCCTGGATGGTCTTGATCTTGG
>JAHFTI010000126.1 GCA_023265535.1 Opitutaceae bacterium | reverse complement strand
CCTTGCCGGCCGAGACGGCGCGCACGCGCGCCTTGAGGTAACTCACGATCTTCTGCTTCATCGTGGCCTCGACGTCCTGGCCGCCAGAGAGCACGGGGGCGGCCGCGCCGATCACACCCTTGGGGGCGAACCAGATCTCGTGGGTGCCCGCGGAAATGAGCGCGCCCGCGGAGATGGCCTCGGTGTTCACGTAGGTGATCGTCTGCCCCTCGAACTTGTCCAGGGCCTCGAGGATCTCGAAGGTGGTGTTGAGGGCGCCGCCAGGGGTGTTCATGTCGAGGATGACGACGTCGGCCTTGTCGTTGATGGCCTGCTTGAGGCCGCGGCGAACAATGTAGAGGATGGGCTCGCCGATCGCCTCGCGCACGGGAATGACAACGGCCTTGATCCGGGTGGCAGCCTTGGGAGCCGGTGCGATAGCGGTGTCGCCCGCGGCGCGCGTGCCCTCATTGGCCTCCTTGCCGGGTACGGCAGGTTTCTCGACGGCGGGCGCCGCTGCGGGTGCAGACGCAGGCGCCGCCGGCCCGGCCTCGGAGGCCAGGGCGACAACCGGGCTCAGGCCCAGTGCGACCCACAGCAAAAGGAGGGGAACGGCAAAACTTCGGAGGCGGCTGATCATGACTGGGAAGCATGCGCGCCCTTCATGAACTCTGCAAGCGGTGAGCGAGTGGAAGGCGACCGATTTTTTCCAAGCAGCGGCTTGCCTCCCCCGCTCCGCTTCTGCTTCCTCGGAGGGATGGAAAAAGTGCCGTACCTCGGTCACACCCTGCTCCGCTGGCAATGCGGTCCCTCGAGTTTCCTCGCATTGCCCGAGAAGGGCGCGCGCCTCATGAACTGGAACATCCAGCTCGGCGACGGCTCCGTGCGCGACGTGATCTTCTGGCCCGAGCTCAAGAGCATCGACGACTTTGCCAAGGTGCGCGGCGGAAACCCAATCCTGTTCCCCTTCTGCGGCCGCAGCTTTGACGACGGGTTGATCCATTTCTGGAAGGACGCCGAGGGACGCAAGCGCCCCATGCCCCTGCACGGCTTCGCACGCCAGGGAGAGTTCCGCATCACGCGCCTGGATGCCCGCGGCTTCGCGGCGCAACTCCTCCCCGACGAGGAGGCCCGCGCGGCCTATCCCTACGATTACGAGTTCGAGGTCACCTACCGTTTCGAGCCCTTCGGCCTGGCGTGCGAGTTCACGCTGCGCAACCTCGGCAAGACCCCCATCCCGTGGAGTCCCGGCCACCACTTCTACTTCACCGTGCCGTGGTGCGAGGGCAGCACGCGCGCCGATTACCTGCTGCGCATCCCCTCCTCGCGCACGCAGCGGCAGGACATGGAGAAAACAGGGATGCTGGTGCCTGGCCCGGCGCTCAAGCTCGATGAATCGCTGGCCAATCCCGCGCTGCTCGACACCTTCCACAGCGGCCTGAAATCCAACACAATCGTCTTCGGCGAGAAGGGTCGCCCCGGCGACATCCAGATCCGCATCGGCAACGCCAAGGTCCCCCACCCCGACACGACGGTCGTGACCTGGACCGCCGACGAGAGCGCCCCCTTCTATTGCGTGGAGCCCTGGATGGGCCCGGCCAACGCACATGCCCACAAGCAGGGCCTGCAATGGGTGCAGCCGGGGCAGACACAGGCCTTCCTGGTCGAGGTCCTGGTCAAGTGACGCGACAGGGGTAGGAAACATCGCCAAGGGCCGTTTCCGGCTCCCCTGGGGCTGTGCTGATCCCCTCCCTCAGCACGCGGTCCCCGTCGCCCTGCTCAGATGAAACCCATGTCCGCGAGGAGGACGTGATGGTCGGACGCCAGGGTCGGCACCACCTGGTGGCGCAGGCAATAGAGCTGGTTGTTGTGGAAGATGTGGTCGAGCACGTAGGGACGGCGGCGCCAGGTGATTTCCTTCTGCTGCACCGTGCGGTAGCCGATGCCGTCCATCTGCTCCACAAGGGATTCGTGGCCGCTCACATTGAAGTCGCCACCGATGAGCGCGGGGCCGGACGACTGCGCGAGCAACTCGGCGACGCGTGCGCGCTGCAGCGGGTGTTCGCGGCTGGAGCTGCGCAGCATGAAGAAGGCGAGCAGGTGCACATTGAAGAGACGCACATTGCGGCCCAGGAGGCCGGCATTGACGCTGATGAGCAGGCGATCCGTCGGGGTCTTCATCTCGCCGCCGAACTCAAAGGGGATGGGCGGCGAGGGCAGCACGTGGCGCGAGAAGCCGGTGAGGGGCGCGCGTGCGAAGATGGCGAGGCCGATGCCGAAGGGCAATTCGCGCGGGTCGGGGTCGGGCAGCGAGAACACGCTGTCGTAGTCATGCAACTCGGCGCGAAGGTGCGTGTAGTGGGGAGGAAAGGGAGTGCGCGTGCCGAGCGCACCCGCGTGCTCCACCTCCTGCAGGATCAGGACGTCGGGGTTGTGTCGACGAATCTCGGCCACCGTTTCCTCGATCCGGATGGGAGCCGTGTCAGGCGCCTGGTCATCCCAGATCTGGCCGAACTGCATGTTGAACTGCATGACGCGGAAAGTCTTCATCGGGGTGCGTCGATCCCGAGAGGATGAAGGCAAAACGCTCGGCAGCAAGCCAAAGCGGCGAGCGCCGCGATGCGTGGAGGTGCTCCTTACTCAGGCTCGGCGGTTCCCTCGACGACCCACTCGCGCGCCTCGGGCACCTGGGCGAAGAACTCGCGCAGGGCCGCGCTGAGATGGTCGGCGTAGCGGAAATGAGCGCCCATGCCGGTGCGAAGCTCTGCCTCGTAGATGAACTTGTCGGCGTGCGTGGAATGCTCGAAGGGCGTCTGGCTGCCCAGCAGCAACGCATAAAGGTAGGCGGGGCAGCCGCGCTCCATGAGCTCGCGCAGCAGGGCGGTCTGCTCGGCGAGCAACTCGGCGTGCGGGGCGGCGGGCACCTCGGCGGGAAGGTAGAAGCCGGCCTGGATGAGCGGGGTGTGGCGGTTGCCGGTGCGATGGCGGTTGAGGTCGCGCAGCTCGGCGACGGCCATGTTGTTCCAGGCGAAGGTCACCCTCATGCGACGCACCGCGGAGCCACATTGCCCGTAGCGGTTGACGCGATGGCGCAGGGCCTCGGCCACGCCCTGCTCCTCGGCGAGCCAGGGGGGGCAGCTGCGGTCGACCTTCACCCAGACCTCGTCCGCGAGGGGCGCGGACGAGAGGCGCTGCAGGCCGAGGCGCAGGCTGGAGGCGAGCTCCTGGCGGCCCTGCTCCACGTAGCTGGCCTCGCTGCTGCTGTGCTTCATCAGGCGCGGGGCGAGCTTCATCAGCTCGCCGCGGATGAGGGCGGCGGCGGCGCGCGCCTCGGGCTGCGGGAGGGAGTCGAGGTGCTTGACGGTCTGGGCCCACATGCGGGCGGACTGCACGAGGCCGACATTGGTGCGCGTGGCGAAGGGGATGAAATAGCGGGCGCGGTCGAGGGCGTAGTTCTTGCGGATGCGCGTGACGACGGCGGGCTTGGCATCCTTGGGGATGCGCACGCGCTCGGGCTCGGCGAGGCCGAGCGCATCGAGGCGGGCGTACTCGGCATTGTAGGCCTGGAAGCAGCGGGCCATGAGGGCGGTCCAGCGCGGGGCGAGGTCCTCGGGAATTCCGATCTCGGCGGCGGTGGGAAGGCTGCTCGCGTCCATCGTGATGTAGCGCGTGCTGGATTCCTGGCCGTCGGACATCTGCGAGATCTCAAAAATCTTGTAGGCGAGCCACATTGAGACGCCGTCGAGCGCGACGGCGAGGCCACCCGCCAGGCCGCCGATGGAGGCGTGGCCGTAGTCGACGAATTTCAGGATGCGATCGATCGAGGCCTCAGGATTGGCGAGATCCACCTTCGAGAGGATGGACTCGATGCCGTCGTTGCTGCGCGAGTAGCGTGCGAGCACGGAGGCGAGCAGCTCGGGCGTGACCTTCGCCATGTCGGCGGCGGTGGGCGGAGGGACGATGGCAAGGCCTGTGATCTTCATGAAGGAAGGGGCTCGTGGGGAGGGCGGAAAATTCGGGAGGGCGCGCGGGGCGGGTGGCTGGTCACCCATGAAGCCGCGCGCCATGGAGCTTGCAAAGATAAAACCACCCGGCGTGGCGTGCGGCAGCGGGCAGGGTTCTGGACGGGAAGACGGAACGGAAGGCGGAGGCCTGGTCAAGGTTCCGAGGCGCGCGCAGGCGGCACCGCTCCGAGAGGGGCCGGGGCGGTGGCAATGACGACGGCGGGACCGTCCAGGCGCTCATGGAGGTACCTGTTCATGGCGCTGATGATGGCGGGGACGAGGGTCACCTTGTGGCCGCGCGGCTGGCGATCCATCATGAACTGGGCGTCGGCACCGAGCCCGGCCAGGCGGCAGCGCAGCACCTTCATCTGATGCAGGGCCTCGGCGCCCTCGGTGCAGTTGATGGTGAGGAAGAGCGGAGGAAGTTCGCCGCCTCGGTGCTGGTCGAGCGCGCCCTGGGAGCGCCAGGTGTCGAGGTTTTCGGCGCGGGGGCCCCAGGCCTTCTCGTAGCGGGGAATCATCCTGTCCGAGGGGAGGAGGTCGAGGTAGCTGAAGCGGCCCGACATGACGATGGCGCCCTGGACGTCGTCGCGCCCGGTGCCGAGCTCGCCGTGGCCATCGTGCTCCGGCTGGCCCGCGGTGGTGGCGAGCAGCAGGGCCATGCCGCTGCCGCGCGAAAAGCCGAGGGGGACGACGGCGCCGTTGTGGCCTAGCGGGGCTGCGGTGGCGCGCAACATGCGCAGGGCGGCCCGCACCTTCCAGGTGCATTCGGGCAGCGGGTCGAAGCCCTTGTAGGGAGCCTTGACGGGGTGATCGGCCATGGCGACGGCGAAGCCCTCGGTGGCGAAGCCCTCGAGGAGGGTGTCGCTGCAGACGGAGAGGGAGTAGTTGCCCATGCGGTCCTTGTTGTCGCAGGAGAACTCGAGCACGGCACCGAAGGGCACGGCGGCCTGGCTGGGATAGATGAGGTCGAGTGCGAGCACGCGGTCCTGGGCGCTGTCGCGGTAATAGACCACGTCGCGCAGGAGACGGCAGCCGGCAGGGACGAGGTAAAGGCGGGCGGGATCGATGCGGGCATCCTTAAGGAGGCGGCCCGCATGCACCTCATCGCGGAGGCGGCCGAGCTCCCTGTTGAGGGCGGGCACGCGCGCGGAGGCATGGGAGCCGAAATCGATCGTGAACACCTGGCACCCGGCCTCGAGGAAGGAACGAAGGATGGGGGCGTCGGGCTCACGGCCCGCGCGGGGGGAGGCCAGGTTCCGAAGGTAAAAAATCGTCGGCAGCGGTCCCTCCGCGGGAAGGTCCGCGGGGCGCAGGAGGGAGAGGGGCAGCACGCGTCCGTCGGTGGTGGTGAAGCCTGCGGCGAGGTCGGGGGCTGCGGAGGGCGCAGCGGTGCAGAGAGAACCGACAAGACCGGACAGGGTGAGGAGAAGTAGGACGGCCAGGCGCGGAAACATGGAGGGACACCCTTGGAATGGACGGGCAAAATGGCGAGCCCATGAGGCTGCAAACAAGATCGGCGCGAAGCAGCCGGCGCGAAACGAGGGCGAGAGGCGGACGAGGGAAAGGCCGAGTGCGCGGGAGAGCGAGGAAGACAGGGAGGCCCCTTCTTCGCACTTGCGAGGACTGCTGCGGGTTGTGCACCAAGCCTGTGATTGGGGCACAAAAAAGGGCGCGGACCGTTTAAGGTACCGCGCCCTTGCAATTGAAGGACAATGCCTTACTTGGCGGCCGGCTTCTTAGCAGCAGGAGCGGCGGCCTTCTTGGCGGCCGGCTTCTTGGCGGCGGCCTTCTTGGCAGGAGCAGCCTTCTTGACGGCGGCTTTCTTAGCGGGAGCAGCCTTCTTGGCTGCGGGTTTGGCGGCTTTCTTTGCAGTTGCCATAGTTGGGGTAGCGTTTGTGTAGGTTCGCCATTGACTTGGGGCGGCGATATACCCCTGAGCTGACACTCAAAAGTTTGTAGTTAAAGTTCGAATACAAAGCGGGACGACGTCTTCCGGGGAGGAAACCCCGACGCTAGGAACGATGTCCTTTGCGCACTTTCGGAAACTGCGGTTCGGCCCGAGTTGTGTCATTTCCGAAAAAAATGCATGTATGAGTTGTGACGGGACGCAAGCGCACATTTCACGTACTGCGCATTTTTTGGGCGATTCGTGCGCGCGCAAGAGCCCGCCGGGGAGTCCGTCCGCGGGCCCGCAAGTGTCAGCCGGAAAAATCGCGGCGACGTGATTTTCAGAGGGAAAATGCGCTGCGCGCAGATGCGGCGCGGACACGCGCGCGAAAAATTCCGCGGTCGAAAACACTGCGCTCCCGGGCCCCGAAAAAAAATGTGTCCGGAAAAGCACTACATGAAAAGGGCCGCCCCGGAAAAGGGCGGCCCTGAGGGGTAAAACGCGCGGGGCTCAGCGTCCGCCGAGCAGCCAGTGGCCGAAGTTGCCCTGGTAGAAACCGAGGACGAGCGTGGCGATCACGAGGGAGCCGAGCGTGATCATCGCCGAGGGCGAGACCGCGATGGGGGCGGGCGCGGCGGGCTGCTCGCCGGCGGGGGCGGGCACGCGCCAGGCGCTGAAGAAGGCGGCCTTGATCCAGCCGAAGTAGTAGTAGATCGAGATGACGACGCCGATGATGGCGACGACGAGCAGCGGGTACATGCCGGCCTTGAAGGCGCTGATGAAGACGAGGAGTTTTCCAATGAAGCCGGCGAGCGGCGGGATGCCGGCGAGGGAGCCCAGCGCGATCACAAGCACCGCGGCGAGGAAGGGCTGGCGCCGGGTGAGGTCGGCGTAGTGCTCGAGGGTCTGGTCGGAGTCGTTGTCACCGGCGACATGGGCCATGACACCGAAGACGGCCATGGCGGCGAGCAGGTAGGCGAAGAGGTAGAAGACGATCGCACCGAGGGCCATCGGGACCTCGTAGAGTGCGATCACGCCGAGGAGCAGGTAGCCCGCGTGCGAGACGCCGGAGAGGGCCATCAGGCGCTTGACGTTGTGCTGGCCGAGCGCGGCGATGTTGCCGAAGAGGATCGTGGCGCCGGCGATGACGGAGAGCACCGTGACCACGAGCGTCTGGTAGGGCGCGAAGGCGCCGAGGGCGAGGGTCAGCAGCACGGAGAAGCCGGCGGCCTTGGAGCCCACGGCGAGGAAGGCGGTGACGGGAGTCGGCGCGCCCTGGTAGACGTCGGGGGCCCAGATCTGGAAGGGCACGGCGCCGATCTTGAAGCACACGCCGACCAGCACCATCACGATGCCCACGCTCGCCATGAGGTTGCCCGGATTGGCGTGCAGGAACATGCGCAGGGCGTCGAAATGGAAGGCGGCGAGGCTGCCGGAGGCGCCGGGAAGGCCCTTGGTGGTGGAGACGCCGTAGAGCAGCGTGATGCCGAAGAGCATGATCGCCGAGCTGAGGCCGCCGAGGAGCAGGTACTTCAGGCCGGCCTCCAGGGAGGCGGAGCTGTTGCGGTAGTAGGAGACGAGGATCGTGAAGCCGATGGCCACGGTCTCCAGCAGCACGAAGAAGGAGATGAAGTGGTTGCTCTGCGAGAGCAGCATCATGGCGGCGGTGACCACCAGCACGAGGTGGAAGAACTCGATGCGGGGCAGCTGCTGGCGGCGCAGGGAGATCAGGCCGATGTAGCTCACGAGCACCGAGGTCAGCACGAAGAAGAGGCGCAGGAACTGGGTGGTGGTCGTGTAGCGCAGCAGGCCGCAGAAGCCGTCATAGTCGATGCCGGAGCGGAAATTCCAGAACAGGGCCGAGCCGATGCCGAGCTGGGCGGCGATCGAGATGCTGGGGATGAGCTCGTGGTTCTTCTTGCCGAGCACGATCTCGAGAACGAGGAGGACGAGGGCCGTGAAGCCCAGCATGATCTCGGGCAGGATCATCTGCCATTCGTTCATCTGGGAGGCCTGTTGGAGAAGCTCTGTCGTCATGGGAGAGTGTGAATTGGGACGGGGCCGGTGTGCCTTGGGGGCCTGCGGGGGGGGCGCTGCGTGTGGGTCGGGTGTGGCGGGGGAAGGGATGTCTCAGGAAACCGAATACATCACTTGAGCTGGACCTGGGTCACGGAGGCGGCCGGGACGGGCTTGGCGCCGAGGGTGCGGTTGAGCGGGTCGGAGAGGCTCTTCGGCCAGAAACCGATCACGAGGAGCGCGGCCAGGAGGACAAGCGCCGGGATCCGCTCGGACCAGCTCAGGTCGGTCACGGGCGTGGTGGCCATGACCTTCTGGAAGGCGGGCGTGTGCGAGCCGAAGAAGACCTTGGCGGCGGCGCGCAGGCCGTAGATGGCGGAGATCACCACGCCTGAGATGGCGAGGATCGTGAAGACCTTGGAGAAGGGCCAGGCGGCGGCGAAGATCATGAGCTCGCCCCAGAAGTTGCCAAAGCCGGGAAGGCCGATGCTGGCGAGGGTGGCGGCGACAAAGAAGGCGGCGAGGACCGGGGCCTTCTGGGCGAGGCCGCCCATCTCGTCGAAGTCGAAGCTCTGGGTGCGGTGATAGATGCTCGTCGAGAGCATGAAGAGCAGGGCGACCGAGAGGCCGTGGGCGACCATCATGAGGACGACGGCGCCGGTGCCGAGGGTGCTCATGCAGGCGATGCCCAGGAAGGCATAGCCCATGTGCATCACGGAGCTGTAACCGATCATCTGCTTGAGATCGTTCTGGGCCATCGTGACGAAGCCCACCACGAGGACATTGCCCACGACGGCAAGGAAGGCGACCAGGACCACCCAGTTGGTGGTGATGCCCAGGAGCGGGATCTCGAAGGCCGCCGTGGCGCCCGCGGGAAGGAGCGGGAGGGCGACCTGGATCAGGCCGTAGAGGCCGAATTTCTTGAGCACGCCGGCATGCAGCATGGAAACGGAGCTGGGGGCGGCGCCATAGCCGAGCGGGGCCCAGGTGTGCAGCGGCCACAGGGAGACGAGGATGCCGAAGCCGATGAAGAGCAGGCCGACCAGGTACTTTTGCGTGGCCTCGCGCAGCGGGGTCTCGGCGAGCACCTGGCGCAGGGTGATGAGGTCGAAGCTGGGATTCTCGGCGCCGCTCTTCACGTAGATGGCGATCAGGCCGATGAGCGAAAGCATCGCGCCCAGGGTCAGGTAGATGGTCATCTTCATCGCGGCATAGCTGCGATCGCGGCCGCCCCAGAGGCCGACCATGATGAACGTCGGGATGAGGGCGAACTCGTGGAAGAAATAGAAGAAGAAGATGTCGATGCTCGAGAAGAC
>JAHFTI010000125.1:2785-9230 GCA_023265535.1 Opitutaceae bacterium | reverse complement strand
GCTTACGGATCTCCACATGGGGCAGTACTCAGGCATAGATTTGATCAATCGCGCTCGGGACTGTCGTCTTCGCCGCGCAAGACTGCCAGCATTTCACCTGATAACAGGGTTTTCCTCCGAGGAAACTGAAGAGTTGGCACGCAATGCAGGCTTTGATGGGGTGCACCGCAAGCCCTTGAATTTTGCAATGCTCCATCAAATTTTGCGCAGGGTGCATCCTTGAGCTGTTTCCGCCCATGTTGGGCAAGCCGGTCTCGGCGGCTTTGCCTATGGCCTGGAGATGAAGCGCAGGCTGCTGGACCTCGAGCGCGGCGGTGAGTTCAGGCTGGAGTGAGTGGGGGGCGGAGGCGGGTGGTGTGCGGGCGGCGGGTGTGCGGCTCAGCGCATGGTCTTCAGGGACTCGAACTGGCTGGAGAGCTTGTTCATGAAGTCGTTCAGGCTGGAGAAGCCGTTTTCGCGTAGGACGCGCTCGGCCTCGGCGATGGCGGCGGGGTCGCGGCGGTTCGGGTCGCGGGCGAGTTGTTCGTTCACCTTGATGACGGCGTTCATGCCCTCGCGCATTGAGGGGGGGAGTTCGCCCACCTTGCGTTTCTGCAGGTTGTAACCCTCGCGCACGGCATCGAGGTCCTTCACGGCCTTCTGGGCCTGGACAAAGGCCTCGTGCTTGAAGCGGGCGTCGGCGACCTTCACCTGGTACATCTGGCCGAGGGCGGCCGGGTCCTTGAGGCTCACGCCCGGCTGTCCCGCCTTCACGCGCGTGATGTTCGAGACGATCTGCGCGTTCTCGAACTGGCGCTTGTCGGGATTCCAGACCTTGGCCTGGTCGGCGAAATCGGGGCTGGCCTCCATGTGGGACTTGTCGGTGGCCAACTGCTGGTGCTGCTCCGCCCAGTGGCGTGCGTTTTGAGGGGTGTCGGCTGGGCCTCCGGTGAGGCGTGCGAAAGTCTCGTAGGAATGGTTTTCCCATTGGCGACGGTCGACCTCGATCCATTGCTCCTTTCCGGTGTGGGGGTTGCGCCCCGCATAATAGCACACGCGGTAGTCGCGGTCGGTGTTGAGGCTCGCACCGGTCTGGCCGGGCGTGCGGAATTCCATGACCTTCACCATGCGGTATTTCAGGTCGGGGTTGGTGTCCTTGAGGTGCTGCACCACGGCCGCGTCATGCTGCCTGTAGATGGCCTCGCGCGTGTTGGAGAAGGCCGCCTGGACCTCGGGCGCGGAATTCTTGAGGGCGCGCACCATGGACGGGTCGCGCATGATGGTGAGCACGTCGTCCGCGTTGGCATAGGGCCTGCCACCCTGGATGCTCATGCGGCTGCGCACGCGCTGCGCGGCCAGGGCTTCATTGCTGGAGGGCAGGGGGCTGGTCCTGACGGTCGTTCCCTCGTCGGCGGAGCCCTGCTTTCCGGGGGATTGTTTCTGGTTCGCAGCAGTGGCTGCCGACTTGGCGGCGCTCTTTTTCGCCTGCTCGCCGAGCCAGCTGCCCAGCAGGTTGCCACTGACCTCCTTGGCCGTGTTCTTGAGGGCCTCGATGACGGTGGCTCCGCTGTAGAGGTTCTTGATGAACTGATAACTGATGTAGAGCGCCCAGGCCTTGGCCTTGCTCTCCATGCCCCACTGCTGGAAGGTGTCGGGGTCGATGACCTTGCCCTCGATCATCGCCGGGATGGTGGCGAGGTTTTCCCAGAGCCAGTCCTCGGCGCTGCGTCCCTCCTGGTAGGCGTTGATCGCGGAGATCACACTGGTCTTGAGCATGCCGGCGCCGACCGCCCCGTAGGGTCCGGTGACGGTGCCGATGGCCGCGGTGAAGGCCATGTCGCCCGCCCACTGCGACCATTCGAGCACGTAGGTGATGTTGTCCGCCCAGGCCGCCTCATTGGCGTAGCCCTGGCCGCCTTCGCCCAGCGTGAGTTCCACGGCGATTCGCCAGATGTGATTGCGCAGCTGGTGCAGGCCCTCGGCGCCGAGGGTGCGCTTGTGGCGGTCAAGGGTGGCCTGCAGCTTGGCGCGGTAGTTGACGGGGACAAAGCGGTTGATGACCTCCTGGCATTCGTCGAGTTCGTGCTGCCAGTTCTTGCCTCCGGGGCCGTTGGCGGTGGTGGCGAGACCGAGTGTGATGATGGCTGAGCTGGCAGGGGTGTCGCGCCCCGGGATGCTCACACGGTAGTCGGCCTTGATGACGCGGCCGTCGCCCGGAATTTCCTTGGCGCAGCTGAAGCGGTAGATGCCCGAGGGTTCATTGCCCGCGCGCATGCCTGCAAACTCCACCTTCAGGTCCGCGACCTTGAGTGCCTGGGCGGCGAGGCTGCCCTCGGGCTCGAGGCATTCGATGAGCAGCCTGCCCACGGTGTCCTTGCTGTTCACGAGCTTCCTCGTGCCGGGGTTGAACTCGAAGACCCTGAAGTCGACGTCCCTGGGCTTGCCGGAGCCGTCGGCCTCAAGGCGGAAGTGTCCTTCCTCGGGATCGCGTCCCGTGCCGAGGACGAAGAGCCCCTCCTGTCCCACGATGACCTTGAGTTCGCGCACGAGGGGGGCGCGGTCCTTCTGCTCGGCAATGAGGTTGAGGACAGCGACCTCGGTGTGCGAGCCATCGGGGAGGGGCTCGAGGCCGGCCTCGTCGAGGCGGACCACGGCGGCGTTGTCGCCGGTGGGCACGAGGCGCACCTTGGCGAGGGGGCGCGCCCTGGGAGCGTACTCGTGGCGGAATTTCCAGGGATCCTTGCCGGGGTTGTCGATCCACAGCTTGACCGGTGTGGAGAGGCCGGACTTGGCGGCGAACTCGACGGAGTCGGGCTTGGCGTCGATCTCGGCCTCGGGAGGGATCGTGAGGGTGAGCTGGCGGGTGAGGGTGCCGCCCGCGGAGGCCTGCACGGTGAGGGTGGCGGGGGGCTTGGAGGGGCCGCGCACGACGTCGGGATTCGACGCCTGCACGTACACCAGCTGCCAGCCGTTGCGCAGGACGGGCTCGCTGAAATCGAGCCAGGCTGCGCCCTCGCCCACACCCATGAAACCCAGCGAGGCGGAGGCGGCCTGCAGTTCCGGGCCGGGCTGGCCGGACTTGGGCATGAGGCGGGCCATGAGCCAGAGGCCGTCCCTGCCATCGGCGCGCAGCTCGGTGCGCGAGGCGGGTGTAGCGACAAATTCGATACGGTCGGCGTCGGCGGGATCGTCGTCGAGTAGCGGCCCGCAGTCGGGAGTCCAGCGGTAGGTGAAGACGGCGTACCCGATGCTGCGGTGGGCGGCCACGGTGAGGGTCAGGTCGCCATACTCCCTGTAGCCGCTCTCGGGGGTCATCCAGCTGCGGGCGGGATGCTCTAGCAGCTCGGGCGCGAGCTGGGAGGGGGTCTTGGTCGTGGCAATCGCCCCGTCGCCCCCTCCTCCGATGACGTCCTCGAGTTCTTTACTGGGATAACGGATACACAACTTGGTGTCCGCCTTGCCGGCCTCGACGAGGGCGGGGATCCCCGCCAGGTCCGGCAGGACCAGCTCGTAGCTGTTGGAGGCGACCGCCGGGTAGTCGGGATGAAGCCGCACCGCCACCAGGGTGCGGCTCAGGCTCGCGCCTCCCCAGCCCGCGGTGCTGAAGCGGATGGAGGCGTCATAAACGGAGGAACTTGAGCAGTTGAGGCGAAGCAGTGCGGGACGCGTCGGGATGATCAGTTCCGGGACACTCCAGCTGAGGCTTGCCGAGAAGGCATAGTCCCCGGACACCTTGATGCTGTAGCCACCGTTGATGCCCTTGCCTGTGTAGGAGCCGTAGTCGTAGGTGTAGGGATTATCGATGCTGACGAGCTTGAAGCCCGACATGCGCCTGGGGGAGGCGGGGGTGGCTGAGGGGGCGGGTGGCGTGGGCGGAGGCGGGGTGTTGGCGATTCTCGGTGGTTTGGCCGAAGGCACGGGTTTCTCCGCCTTGGGCGGGGTCTTTTCGGCAGTGGCCTTGGGAGCTGCGGGAGTTTGTTCCTTGGAAGGAATCCCGGTGGAACCGGCCTTTGGTCCCGAGGCCTTGGCGAGGGGCTTGGCCGCGGGGGTTGAGCCCTGCGGGGTGGCGGCTGCCGGTGGTTGGGTGGGGGCGGAGCTCACGGCCGTGGACTCCGCGGCGGTCGGGGCCTTGGGCGGAAGGTTTGGGCCCGAGAGGGCGGAGAGGTGCTGCTGGGCGACCTTGTTGGCTGGGTCGAGTTGCAGGGCCTGCTTGAAATCGGCGTGGGCGCCCGCCTTGTCCCCCGCCTTTTCGCGGGCGAGGCCGCGGTTGACGTGGGCAAGGGTGAACTTCGGGTCGAGCGCAAGGGCCTTGTCGTAGCAGGCGAGGGCTTCACGGGTGCGGCCGAGCTTCAGGAGGGCATTGCCCTGATTGTTGAAATTGTCCTTGTTGTTGGGATTGGCGGAGCAGGCCTTCTTGTAGTCCTCCACGGCGGCGAGGTGGTTGCCCAGCTGGGCGTGGACGGCGGCGCGGCTTCGCAGGCTCACCTCGTCATCGGGCAGGATCCGGAGGGCGCTGTCGTAGTCGGCGAGGGCTCCCTTGAGGTCACCCTGTTGGCGGCGGTTCCAGGCACGGTTCGTGTAGGGAGAAGGGTAAGTGGGGTCGAGTTCGATGGAGCGATCGAAGTCGGCGCGGGCGTCCTTGAGCGCACCTGTGAGGTTCAGGCAGGACCCACGCAGGTTGAGGGAAATGGGATCCTTGGGATCGAGGGCGAGGGAGCTGGTGAGGTCGTTGATCGCAGCCTTGTGATTGCCCAGGCGAATATGGGCGCGGGCGCGTTCACGCAGCAGCAGTGCATTGCGGGGAGTCTTCTCCAGAGCGGCCGTGTAGTGGCGCAGGGCTGCCTCGTAATTGCCTGCGTCCATGAGGGGCTTTGCCGCGCCCTGGGCCGCCTCGATGCCTGCAGCGCGCCCTTTGGCCTCGGCGGTTTCGGCGGCTGCGGCTGCGGTGAGGACGGAGAGGAGCAGGCAGGCGAGGAGGAACAGGCGTTGCATGGGGAGGTGCGTGCTGGGCGTTGCAGTGGGGCGCGCGGCGCTGGCGGCGGACCGGGGCCAGCGGGGCAGTCGGAAATTGGGGAGCAGGGGCAGGAGCTTGCGTGCCTGGGCCAGCCCATGGCTTGGCTGGGTTGGCACGGAACGCTGAGGGATC
The DNA here is from genome assembly GCA_023265535.1 of Opitutaceae bacterium. Taxonomy (GTDB): domain Bacteria; phylum Verrucomicrobiota; class Verrucomicrobiia; order Opitutales; family Opitutaceae; genus MWDT01. The sequence continues at coordinate 4,105 of JAHFTI010000125.1, read as the reverse complement.
CGCGTGCGGCAAGGACGCTAACGGACCGAGGCACCATTTCGAACCAATTGTTGCGGCAGGAGGTGCAGGGCATGCTGGTTCCCATGAGGTGGGCTGGCACGGCTCGGGTGTGGCCTCCCTGTGCCTTAGGCTGCCTCCCCAGGCGCGGCGTCAGCCCTCCGTCTTTCCTGCCCGCGAGGGTGCTCAGCCCCCGACACCTTCTTGGGTGATCTCCGTTCTCCGCCGCATCACTGCCATGATGGATTTTCATGCCAGGGTCGGGTGTGTTTGACCCAATGCCGGTGACTACCCAACCCGCTGGGGTGTATTACCTAATCGAGGCGAAAGTGGCGGCACGGCATTTGTTTTGCTTGTGATCCAGTACTCATGAATTCCCTCCGCCGCACTCTCCTTACCTGTGGCCTGATGCTGCTTGCGCCGACCCTTCCCTGCCTTGCCGAAGGCAACGATACCAAGGCCGTTCCTCTGCGCACCCCGCCGCCGGAATACCCGGTGGCGCTCCGAAGGGCCAACATCACGGGCCTCGTCGTGGTGAAGCTCGACATCAATGCCGAGGGCAAGGTGACGGAGGCCTCGGTGGTCAAGTCGAACCAGCCCAAGCTGGAGCCCCATGCACTCAGGGCGGTGAAGAACTGGCTTTTCAAGCCGGCGACGAAGGACGGGGTGGCGGTGGCTGCCTCCCTTTCCGTGCCGTTGCAGTTCCAGATCGAATGAGGCTGGCGGAGGAGGCCATAGCCATCGCTTGCGGGGTGCCTTCTCAGGATTTCGCGGGGCGATCTCATTCACTTTGCGGGCGCGGGAGGGTAATATCCTTGGGCCATCGCCCATGCATACCCCACCCATTTCCCGCAGGTCCCCAGCCAGTCCCTTTTCATGCCTGATCCTTGGTCTCGGCCTGGGACTTCTCAGCCAGGTCGCGCTCCAGGCGCAGCCCGTGACCACACCTTGGGGCAATGTCGCGGGCATTCGCGTCGAGGGGGAGCTGATGGCCTTTGAAAGTTCCCTGCGCGCGGTGGATCCCGACTGGTCGGGCTTCGTCCAGTCGTCCAAGTACAACTGGGAAGGCAAGCCGACCTTCAAGCTGGAGGGCAACACCCACAGCTGCACCCATCTGCTCCAGGGCACGCCGCTCCATTACATCACGCGCGTCACGGACCTGGGGCGCGGGCAGGCGCGCATCGAGGTGCAGGCGGAACTGCGCGGGGAACTGTCGTCGGCCGGGGTGTTCAAGGCCTTCACGCTGCCGGCGGCGGAGTACCTGGGAGCGAAGCTGGAGTTCCTCGGGGCGGACGCGCAATCCCTGCACGTGCTCAGCGACCA
>JAHFTI010000125.1:0-2775 GCA_023265535.1 Opitutaceae bacterium | reverse complement strand
CTGCTGCGCGTGAGGGCGCGCGGCTTCAGGCTGACCGGTGTCAGGCGCACGCTCGAGGTGCTGGCGGACGAGGCGACCGAGATGCTGGTGCGCCAGGATTTCAACAGCCAGCCGGACCATCTCAACGACCCGCTGCCGCGGATGCGTTTCGCGGGGTCCGACCCGCGGCGGAAGACGGCGGATTTCCAGGTGTACCTGCAGGTGATGCCGCGCCAGGCAGGCAACGGCATGTACTCAAAAACCGGATACACCGTGACGGCCTCGGGCCTGGTGGACCGCGAGCCCGTGGCCCTTGCGGTGGACCCGCTCCGGCCCGGGCGGGCCTTCGCCGGGATCGGCGGGAATTTCCGCATGCAGATGCCGGAGCTCGACGGACAGGTGGTGGACTACTGCCTGGGGCAGCTCACGGTCACCTGGGGGCGCGTGGCCTTCCCCTGGGCCGAGTGGCAGCCCGAGGAGCAGGCGGACAAGGCCGCCGCGCTGTCCGCCGGCGCGATGAGCCCGGGCTTCATGGCGCAGCTTGAGATGGCCCGTGAACTGGCGCGCCGCCGCATCCCGATCATCGCGAGCGTGTGGATGCCTCCGGCGTGGGCGGTGGACAGGACCGCGCGGATTCCCAAGGGCGTGAAGCTCGATCCCGCCAAGCTGCAGCAGAGCGCGGACTCGGTCGCCAACTGGCTGGTGTATCTGAAACAGCACTACGGCGTGGAGGTCGCCCTGTTCTCCTTCAACGAGACCGACTACGGCGTGGAGGTGCACCAGACCGGCGAGGAGCACGCCCTGGCAAACCGGGTCTTCGGCGAGACCTTTGTGCGCAGGGGCCTGGTGACGCGCATGCTCCTGGGCGACACGGGGGCCTGCACGCCGGGGTCGCATCGTATCGTCGAACCCAGCGCGGCGGATCCGTTGGTGCGCCAGCACCTGGGCGGCATCGCCTTTGACACCTACCACGGCCTCACGGACGAGGCCCTGAAGACCTGGGCGGAGACGGCGCGCAGCACCGGACTGCCGCTGCTTTGCACCGAGGGCGGGCCCGACTCCGCGGCACACCGCTATCCCCTTGTCTTTGTCACGCCCTGGTTTGCGCTGCTGGAGATCGACCCGTACCTGCGCGTCTGCGCCACCTGTCAGCCGGCGACCATCATGCCGTGGCAGCTGAATGCGGACTACTCGCCGCTGCAGGGCGGCGGCGTCTATGGCGATGAGAGCCCGCTGCGGCCCACGCAGCGCTTCTGGTCGCTCAAGCAGCTGGGGGCGCTCGCCCCCGGGGCCTTCTGGCTTCCGGTGAGCACCGAGGGGCGAGCCCTGTCCTGCGCAGCCCTGGGCGACCGCACGCGCAACGCCTTCGCCCTGCATGTGACCAACAACGGGGCCACGCGAAAGGCCACCGTCAGCGGCATACCCGCCGGGGTCAAAAAGCTGCGCGTGCTCGTGACCGACGCCACCCGCGGGATGGAGCTGCAGGCGGTCAAGGGTGTGGTCGATGGAAAGGTCAGTTTTCAGCTTGAGGCGGGGACCTTCACCAGCCTCGTATCAGAGTGAGCACCACGTCGGCGCGGGCGCGGGCCTGCGGTCGCCGTGAAACCCCAACCCCAAGTCCCCACCATGACACGCGCGTTGCACCTGCTTTGCCTGGGAGGCCTGTTGCTCCTGCAGGCCCTGTTCTCGGCCCCGGCTGCGGAGCCGGTGGGGAGGCCCTTTGTGACGCGGGTCGGCGACACCCTGCGCGAGGGGGACCGTGAGTTCCGTTTTGTCTCCTTCAACCTTCCCGGGCTGCACATCAACGAGAACCCCGTGTGGCACCGCATCACCCCCTGGGAGCAGGAGGACGGGGTGCGCAGCATTGCGCAGATGGGGGGCCGCGTCGTGCGCATCTACACGCTTTCGATCAGCGGCGGGCGTCGCAACGCGGCGGGGCCGAGCCACGTGAAGGCGCCGGGCTTGTACGACGAGGAGCTGCTGCGCGACTTCGACTCGCTCGTGGCGCTCTGCGGCAAGCACGGTGTGCGGCTGATCATCCCGTTTATCGACGAGTGGGAGTGGTGGGGCGGCATAGGCGAGTTTGCCCAGCTCCATGGCCGGACCAAGAAGGAGTTCTATTCCGACCCGGAGCTGCAGCGCAGTTTCCGCGACCTGGTGCGCACGCTGGTCACGCGCGTGAACACCGTGACGGGCGTGGCCTATTGCGACGACCCGACCATCCTTGCCTGGGAGAGTGGCAATGAGTTGCGGGACGATCCGGAGGAGTGGGTGTGTGCCCTCGCCGCCTACGTGAAGCAACTGGCGCCGCGCCAGCTTTTCCAGGACGGGCATTGCGGACCGCGCGAGAAGGTCGTCGCGGATGCCAATGTCGACCTTCTCACGAACCATTATTACCGCGAGGGAGACTATGCCGCGTGGGCGCGGCGGGACCGGGAGCTCACGCGCGGCCGCAAGCCCTTCTACGTGGGCGAATACGATCCGCGCAGGGGAGAGGGCCTTGTCGAGGAGGTCCTGCGCAATGGCTCCGCGGGAATCCTGACCTGGAGTCTGCGCGGCCATGCCAAGGAGGGCGGCTTCTTCCACCATTCCGATCCGCTTTTTTACCATTGGCCGCTGAGGCCGCTGACGCGCTAGCTGCGACGCGCCGCCTATGCCATCCAGGGCTTGCCGGAGTCGCCGCCTGAAGTGCCGCTGGCTCCCGAGCTGCTGCCCGCCCGTTCCCCGCTGGAGCTCAACTGGCTCGGCTCAACGGGTGCGGAGAGCTACCGCCTGGAGCGTGCGCTCGATCCCGCG
>JAHFTI010000124.1 GCA_023265535.1 Opitutaceae bacterium | reverse complement strand
GGAGCGCAGGGTTCCCGTGAGGATGGAGAGCAGGGTGGTCTTGCCGCAGCCGGACGGACCGACGAGGAGGATCAGCTCTCCCAGGCGGGCCTCGAAGGCGGTCTTTCGCAGCACCGGAGTGAAGGATTCCCCCTCGCCGAAGCCCTTGTCGACGTCGTGCATGCGGAGCGCGAGTCCCGTCTCGAGGGGAGTGTGTGGCTGTGCGTGGGACATGGCGTGCGGGAGGTGTTGGCCTGGGATGGGTGAGGGGGGGCGGCTCCGGTGATGGTGGCGGCGGGCGCGGTACGTAGTCAGGATCTGAATACAATGGCCGCCTCGATGCGGGCGACGCGCCAGATGCCGAGCAGGGCTGAGAACACGCAGATGAAGAGCACGGCGCAGAGGGTGGCCACGGGGATCTGCCACAGCAGGAGGAAGGGGACCTTGCCCAGGCGCAGCAGCATGTTGCCCATGAGGGCGACCACCCCGAGCCCCACGCCGTAGCCGATGAGGCCGACAGCGACGGACTGGAGGATGAGCATGGCGCAGAGCGTGGGGGTGCTCGCTCCCATGGCCTTGAGCGCGCCGAGATTGCGCATGTTCTCGAGGACGAAGGCGTAGAAGGTCTGGCCGGAGATGGCGATGTCGACCACGAAGCCGAGCATCACCAGGGTGCCGATGTTGATCGGGATGCCGGTGTTGACCACATACCACCAGATGGTGGACCAGAGGAATTCCGTCTCGGTGTAGGCGGCGAGGCCGGTCTCGGCCTTGATGCGGGCGGTGACGGCGGCGGGATCGGAACCCAGCGTGGGGCCGGCGATCACGAAGGTCAGCATCTTGCGCTGTGCGGGTGCGTATTGGACTGCGCGGTCGTAGGTGGTGTACACGTAGGGTCCGCCTGTGAAGGAGCGCGAGGCCTTGCAGATGCCCACGATGCGCGCCTCGCGGTCGTTGATCTCGAAGCTGTCCCCCAGGTGGAGCTTCCGCCCCAGTGCCTTGCCCAGGCGTTCGGTGCCATATTCGTCGATGATCACGCTGTTGGGCTGGCGCAGGTCGACCAGTCCGCCCTCGACCATGTGCACGGGGGCTCCTGCAAGGGTGGTGGCGTCGACCCCAATGAGTGTGACGAGCGTGGAGGAGCCGTCGCTGAGCTTGGCCTGCATGTTGCCAGCGAACAGGGGGGAGGCCCAGGCCACGCCCTCGATGGAGCGCACGCGGTTCACGTCGGTGTCGCGCATCGGCTTGTTGTCGCCGATCTGCTCGACCATGGGGTCGGCGACCCAGATCTCGGCGCGCACATTGCGCAGGGTGGAGCTGGTCCAGGACATGACGCCGCAGAACAGCGCACCGCCCTGGGTCATGAGGATGGTCGCGAACATGATGCCGCTGATGAGCATCAGGTATTTGGCGCGATCGCCGAAAAGCATCCGGAGTGCGAGGCGGAACATGGGGAGGGGGCGGGTCAGTGGGTGCCGTGCTGGGTGCAGTTCTGGCGGTGGGCCAGGAACTGGCTGCGCCCGGCGGGGCTGAGCAGGCCCTGGAAGAAGAGGGCGACGCCCTGCTCTAGGGTCTGGCGCGGGCTGAGCTGGGTGCGCAGGAGGGTCTCGGGGTCGAGCATGCCGCGCACGGCCTGCAGCCAGAACTCGGTGGTGAAGTCGGGATTGATGTCGCTGCGGATGGTGCCGTCGGCCATGCCGTCGCGGATGATGCGGCCGAAGATCTGGGGAATCTTGCTGCGTCGCACGGAGTCTATCTTTTGGTACACGGCGGGGGCGTTGCGTTGGAGGTCGCGCAGCATGGCGGGGGTGATGCGGGACATGCTGGTGCCGATGGTGTCGATGACCGTGCAGAGGCGTTCGGTGCAGTTGAGGTCCTTGTTGGCGAGGACCTGCGAGACGGCCCGGTGCATGGTGTCGGCGAGGTCCTGGATGATGGCTCCCAGGAGTGCGTCCTTGCCCGCGAAGTGCACGTAGAGGGTCTTCTTGCTCATGCCCAGTTCCTCGGCGAGGGCATCCATGGTCATGCCGGTGACACCGTGCGTGAAGAGCAGGCGGCGGGCGGCCTCGAGGATGCGTGGGGTGAGCACGGGGTCGGGCTGGCGGGTGGCCTGGGTTTTGCGGGGGGAGCTCATGGCTTGCACTATGGAAACTATACACGTATCCGCGGTTTCCGCATAGCTGGAAACCGCGTGATGGCGCGGGTTTCCACGCAAGTGATTTGCGGGCCAAGGGAACGGCCGTTTTAAAACCGGCGGTTTCCGACTGGCAGGAGGGCAGCCGGTTCAGCTGGCCGGATGGGCCGGGCGGGACCGAGCGGACCTGGATGCGAGCCTACTCGCTGAAGTAGAGCGCCATGTCCTCGACCTCATCCTCCTCGGGCGAGAATTCCTCGCGCGAGGCCACGGGGTCGTCCTGCCAGGCGGCGGGCTTGGCGTAGGCGCGGACGCCCTCAGGGGTGAAATCCCAGCCGTCCAGCATCGCACCGCGTGCGTTGAAGAGGGCGAGTTCGATTCCATTCGAAGTCCCGTGCGCCTGGATGGGCTGGGTGGCGCTTGCGGGACGCTCCAACAGGGAGGAGTTGGTGGAGATCATTTGGGGTTTTTCTTCCAATCGTCACAGCGGTCCGGGCGGCCAACGGAAGAATGCTGCTACTATTGCGTAGAAGGCGCCGTTTTTGGTTCGTATCCGATGCACGGTCTTCCATGAAAAGGGGGCGTATGGCCACCTCCGCCCCGACCCCCGCCCGCCGCCCCGGACTTTTGGGAACCCTTTTGTGGGTTCTGGTTGCAGTGTTGGGGGCGGGCTGTTTTGCCGGGATGGCCTGGACGCGCGGCGAGCAGGTGAACGCCTGGTGGGTGCTCGTGGCGTCGCTGTGCGTGTTTGCGATTTCCTACCGTTTCCATTCGGCCTGGCTCATGGCGAAGGTGCTGACGCTCGACGACGAGCGCGCCACGCCCGCGGTGCAACACGAGGATGGCAAGGACTATGTGCGAACGAACCGCTGGATCGTGTTCGGGCACCATTTCGCCGCGATCGCAGGGCCGGGGCCGCTGGTGGGCCCGGTGCTGGCGGCACAGTTCGGCTTCCTGCCCGGCCTGCTCTGGATGCTGGTGGGGGCGACGCTGGGCGGGGCCGTGCACGATTCCGTGATCCTGTTCTGCTCGCTGCGCCGCAAGGGCCGCTCCCTCGGCCAGATGGTGCGCGACGAGGTCGGCCCCTTTGCGGGCGGCGTGGCGCTGGTGAGCATCCTGGCCATCCTCGTCATCCTGATCGCCGTGCTGGGCCTGGTCGTGGTCCGGGCGCTTTCGGAGAGCCCCTGGGGCCTCTTCACGATCGCCGCCACGATGCCGATCGCGCTGGTGATGGGTGTGGTGCTGCGCAGGGCGGGGCACTCGACGCCGTGGCTGGTGGCGGTCAGCGTGGCCGGCTTCGTCCTGCTGCTGCTGTCGGTGTGGGGCGGGCGCCTGGTGCAGGAGGGGCCCCTGGCGGCCTGGTTCACGCTGGGCGACACGAGCCTGGCGTATTGGATCATTGGATACGGCGTGCTCGCGTCGGTGCTGCCGGTGTGGCTGCTGCTCGCCCCGCGCGACTACCTGAGCACCTTCATGAAGATCGGCGCGGTCGTGCTGCTGGGCATCGCGATCCTCGTGCTGGCGCCCACCCTGAAGATGCCCGCGCTCACGCGTTTCATCGACGGCACGGGGCCGGTGGTGGCGGGTTCGGTGTTCCCCTTCTGCTTCATCACCATCGCCTGCGCGGCGGTGTCGGGCTTCCACTCGCTGGTCTCCTCCGGGACCACGCCGAAGATGCTGATGCGCGAGCGCGACGTGCGCCTCGTCGGCTACGGCGCGATGGTGACGGAGATGCTCGTGGGTGTGCTGGCGCTGGTGGCCGCCTGCGCGCTCGAGCCGGGGCAGTATTTTGCGATCAACATGAAGGGCGACGTCGCCACCGTGACCGCGCAGGTCACGGCGCTTGGTTTCCCTGTGACCCCCGCCGACATGTCGGCGCTGGCGAACGAGGTGGGGGAGCGCTCTATGGTGGGGCGCACGGGTGGCGCCCCGACCTTCGCCGTGGGCATGGCGCGCATGTTCGCGGGCGTGTTCGGCAGCGGCACCGCCACGGCCCTCTGGTACCACTTTGCCATCATGTTCGAGGCCCTCTTCATCCTGACCACGATCGACGCGGGCACGCGCGTGGGGCGCTTCCTGATGCAGGACCTCCTGGGTGCGGTGTATCCAAAATGGGGTGACACGAGCAGCTGGGCGGGCAACCTGGCCGCCACCCTGCTCTTCGTGGGCGCCTGGGGCTGGTTCCTTTACCAGGGCGTGGTGGATCCGCTCGGCGGCATCAACACGCTCTGGCCCATCTTTGGCGTGGCCAACCAGCTGCTTGCGGTGATCGCACTGGCGCTCGGCACCACGGTGCTGATCAAGATGGGGCGCCTGCGCCACCTTTGGGTCACCCTGGCCCCGCTGGCCTGGCTGCTGGCCGTGACGATGAGCGCCGGCTGGCTCAAGATCTTCAGCCAGGACCCGCGCGTGGGTTTCCTGCGCCTGGCCTCCGACCTGCGTGCCCGCATCGCCGGGGGCGGCACGCCGGCTCAGCTGGACCAATGGGGGCACCAGCTGGCCAACCAGTACGTGAACACCGCCGTGATGGGCGTCTTCCTCGTCCTCGTGCTGCTCGTGGTGGCGGCCAATGCGCGTGTCTGGTGGGAACTGCTCTCGGGCCGTCGCGCCCCGGACCTGCGCGAGGAACCCCGCCTGGCGGCCTGCGAGGTGGGAAAGCCCGGTGCCGCCACCGTGGGCCGCTGAGGTGGCTGTTCGAGCGGCTGTGGGGCCTCCTTTCGCGTCGTTTCCGTGTCTTCCCCCCCCGGGTGCAGGCCCGGCCGCACACAGGTGTTGCCTGCTCCGGCACCGGCTTGTAATGCTGCGGGAATGACAATTCTGCACGACCCCAGGTGTGCGGAGTTCGGATCGGATTTCCGTCCCGAGCGGGCGGCGCGTGTCCGTGCGAGCGCGGTCCATCTGCGCAGCGCCCATGCCGACTGGAAGTGGCGGGAGCCCGGCCCGGTGGGGGAGGAGGCGCTGCTCCTCGCGCACACGCGGGCACACCTCCAACGCCTGCAGGTGCCTCCCGGCTTTGACGAGGACACCCCCTGGTACGAGGACATCTTTGCGCATGCCAGCCGTTCCGTGGGCGGTGCCTTGGATGCCGCCCACCTGGCGCTCTCGGGCGGCGGCCCCGCCTTTTCCCTCATGCGTCCCCCGGGGCATCATGCGACCGCCGGGCAGGCGATGGGCTTTTGTTACCTCAACCAGGTGGCGGTGGCGGCCTTTGCCGCGCGTGCCTGGGGGGCGGCGCGCGTGGCCGTGTGGGATTTTGACGCCCATCATGGCAATGGCACCGAGGCCATCCTGGAAGGCCGTCCCGGGTTTTTCCTCTGTTCGGTCCACCAGTTTCCCGGCTACCCCGGCACGGGGACGCGCAATTCCCCCAATTGCAGCAACTGGCCCGTGCCCGCCCATGGTTCGCGCCTGCTGCACCTCGAGGCGCTGGAACGCTCCTGGACCGCGATCCTGGCCTTTCGCCCTGAGCTGATCCTGATCTCGGCCGGCTTCGACGCCTACCTGCATGATGAGGTGGCTCCGATGTCGCTTGAAATGGATGATTTCCGGACCTTGGGGCGCTGGACGGCACAGGCTGGAATCCCGGCGGCAGCGGTGTTGGAAGGCGGTTACAGCGAGGACCTTCCGCTCCTGATGGACGCCTACCTTTCCGCATGGCAGGGGGATGCCGCCACCTGAGTGGCTGGAATTGCTCCTCCCTTAATCGAGGCGTCCTGACCAGCGTTGCCCCTTGCATCCATTTTGCGGCCTTGCCCCCGGGGCCTTAGCTGCTTTTCCTGCACACCCATCACTAGATGATTTCCCGTTTCCTTCCGCATCCCGTCCGCAAGCTCCTTGGCGTCAAGTTGAGTCCGCGCACGCCGGAATATACCCTCATCGATCACCCCAGCCAGATGGGCCCGCTTCTCGACGCACTTGAGAAGGCCACGGAGATCTCGATGGATACCGAGGCGGACAACATGTACCACTACAAGACCCGACTCTGCCTGGTGCAGATCCTGGTCGGGAAGAAGATCTTTCTGGTGGACGTGCTGGCTCCCGGCATGCAGCTGGACCCCCTCTGGAAGCACCTGCGCCGCCTGCATCTCGTGATGCATGGCAGCGATTTCGACCTGCGTCTCCTGCACGCCATTTGCGGCTTCAAGGCCACCAGCCTGTTCGACACCATGCTCGCCGCACAGCTGCTCGGCCGCAAGCGCATCGGTCTCGCCGCGTTGCTTGAGGATCATTTCGGCGTGGAGCTCGACAAGGACGGCCAGAAGGCCAACTGGTCGAAGCGTCCCATCACGCAGAAGCTGCTGGATTACGCCTCGCTCGACGTGTTCCACCTGCCCGACCTGCGGGCCCTTCTGACGCGCGAGCTTGTGAAGCTGGACCGCATCGACTGGCTTGACCAGCAATGCCAGGCCCAGATCGAGGCCGGGGCGCTGGGCTTCGCCCCCGATGATGAGAATGACTGGCGCATCGGCCAGGCGGACAAGCTCCATGGCAGGGGCCTGGGCACGCTGCATGCCCTGTGGCACTGGCGCGAGGAGCAGGCGCGCCGCATCGACACGCCTCCCTTCAAGGTGTGCGGCAATGAGCTGCTCATGAAGATCTCCTTCGCCGCCGAGGACGGCCGGAGCGAGGCCGACATCATTTCCAACGTGAACCTGGGCAAGCGCCACGGGCGCCTGATCTCCTCGCTCACGGCGGCGTTGCACACGGGCATGGAGCTCGATCCCAAGAGCCTTCCGCGTCGCAAGCACCAGCGCCATTCCCCGCTCACCGCCACCGAGCTGGCACGTCAGGATGCCCTCAAGAACCATCGCGACAAGGTGGCGAACGACCTGGGCCTGGATCCCACGCTCATCGCCAACCGCTCGCAGCTGGCGCAGCTGGCGCGCGAGCCCGAGAAGGCCGGTGAATTCCTGCTGCCCTGGCAGGTCGAGCTCGTCGGGCCCGCACTCAAGGCGGGCTGAGCGCCAGCCGCGCCACCAGCGCCCGCTCGCCAGCCCTGGCTCCGGTCTTACGCAGGCCGGGGGCTATCTCGCCGCCTGTGGCAGGCGCCCCCTGCGCACCAGCTCCATGCAGGCCCGTGCGTTGTGGTAGGGGCACTTCCACATGCCCAGCCTAGGGGCGGTCGTGTTGGTGTGACCGTCCTCCTCGACGCGCAGGGCCCACTCGTTCCCGTCGTGGGCGATGATGCAGCGGTCCGTGAAGTCCCACACCCGCAGCGCCGCGTCGAGGTGGCGCTTGTCACCGGAAAGTTGATACGCGTTGACGAAGCCGACGGCCGCCTCCGCCTGGGCCCACCAGTCCTTGCCGCGGTTGGTCGGGCCCTTCGGGCCGCCCTCGTTCCAGATGCCACCGTCCTGGTCCATGCCCTCCGCGAGGGTGGCCTCGGCGAGCCGGAGCGCGGCGCGGCGCACGCGCCCGGTGAAGTCGGGGTCGGCCAGGGCCTCGGCGGCTTCGCAGAGCAGCCAGTTGGCCTCGACGTCATGGCCGTAGGAGACCTGCGCGGTGCGCGGGCTCCAGTCCTCGTCGAAGTACAGCTGCAGGTGCCTGCCGTCCGTGGTGGGGATGCGGGTGACCATCAGCTCGGTGACCTCGCGCAGGCGTGAGCGCAGGAGGGGGTCGGGCCAGGCCCTGAGGAGGGCGGTGAAGGCCTCCATCAGGTGCAGGTGGGTGTTCTGCGACTTGGGATGGTCGGGGCCGATGACGCTGAGGGCCGCGCCCGCGGGGCGTTTCCAGTCGGCGGTGAAGGCCTCGAGGTATCCGCCGTGCCGCGGGTCATGGCTGTGCTTCTCGACCAGGTGGAACAGCTGGATGGCGCGCTGGAGGGGCTCGGGGCGCCCGGTGGCCAGGTGGTATTCGGAAAGTCCATACAGGGCGAAGGCCTGGCCGTACACCTGCTTGCTGGTGTCGGCGATGACGCCGTCCGGGTTGGCGGACCAGAAGTAGCCGCCCTGGCGCGGGTCCCAGAAGCGCAGCTCGAGGTCGCGGTAGGCCGCGTCGGCGATGTCGATGTATCCCTTGTCCGGATACAGCCGGTGGGCGGCGGAGAAGGTCCAGAGCAGGCGGGCGCTCAGGAGCATGCCGCGCAGTGCGGCGGGGCGCGGGGCGAGGTCTGCCCCCAGCTCGCCCTGGAAGGCGAAGGGGCCGCGGGGCGCGGGTGCGTGTTTCTGCCAGAAGGGCAGTATGTTGCCCAGCAGCTCGGTCTCGGCGGCGGTGGCGAGCGAGGCCAGGTCGGCGGGGGGCGCCGCGCGCGTGGGGCGCGGTGCGGGCGCCGTGGCCGACAGGTGCAGGGGCAGGAGAAGAAGCAGGGGGGAAAGGCGCAGTAGCTTGCGGTACGGGCTGGGCATTGCCGGGGTGGGCTGAGGGTGTCGGGGCTGGCAGACCCTAGCAGAAATCGTCCTTACCAACAGGGAAAACGCCTGCGTGGAAGCACGCCATCGCCACGTCCGCCGGGGCTCCCCCGGCCGCGTCCGCGGCGGGTGTCGTGAGTGGCCGTCGCGCAGCCGCGTCTTGCCAATCCCCCGGGGGTGGCCGTTACAAAGGTACCATGTCAGCACAGACCACAGTCGGGCAGGGGACGGGGCCCAGGGCCGGAGACACCGCATTGCAGGTGCTCATCGCCCTGAGCATATCCCACATGCTCAATGACATCATACAGGCTCTTCTTCCCGCGATCTATCCGATGCTGAAGACGAGCCATGGTCTGAACTTCACGCAGATCGGCCTGATCACCTTCACCTTCCAGGCGAGCGCCTCGCTCCTGCAGCCGCTGGTGGGCTTCTACACCGATCGCCGCCCCAAGCCCTATTCGCTCGCGATGGGCATGGGGTGCACGCTCCTGGGCCTGCTCATGCTCTCGCGCGCTTCGAGCTTTGGCTGGATACTGGTGTCCTCGGCGATGGTGGGCACGGGCTCCGCGGTCTTCCATCCGGAGGCTTCGCGCATGGCCCGCCTGGCCTCGGGCGGCAGGCATGGCTTCGCACAGTCCATCTTCCAGGTGGGCGGAAATTTCGGCACCTCGCTCGGCCCCCTTTTCGCCGCGTGGATTGTGGTGCCCAACGGCCAGGGCAGCGTGGCTTTCTTCTCCCTGCTCGCACTCGCGGGAATCTTCCTGCTGGCACG
>JAHFTI010000123.1 GCA_023265535.1 Opitutaceae bacterium | reverse complement strand
TGTCCACGAAGGCGGCTTTCAGGCCGGGATCGAGGTTCTTGATGCGGCCCTTGTAGATGCCGCCGACCATGCGGTCGTCGGATTGGCGTTCGATCTCGAACTTCTCGAGGCGGCCGTCGACCAGGAGGGCGACGCGTTTTTCGAGGGGTTCGGAGTTGATGATCAGTTCGCGGTACGAGCTCTTGGCCTTCTGGAAGACCGCGAGGATCTTCTGAAGGATGGGGCGTTGCTTGGCGCGTTCCTGGGCACCGGCCTTCAGCTCTGCAGTGTCGATGTGCGGGGCTTCGGTGGGCTCAGGGGGCTGTGCGAGCTGGTCGTCTAGGCGTTGTGTTTCGTCGCGCTCGTCGTCGGTGTCGGGCGCGTTGTCTTTAGGGACTGAGTGGTCGCTCATGGTGGGTTGCGTGTGGGTTTAGCCCGGGGCGACCTTGAGCGGAGGTTGGTGTGCAGGAAATTCTGGCAGAGCGGTCCATATCGCGAGGAGGAGTTCGGGGTTAAGTGAAGTCCTTCCGGAAGCGATAGACGCTTTGGACCAGTCCTTGCAGCAAACAACAACTTAGCACAAAGGAGCCACCGTAGCTGATAAAGGGAAGCGGGATTCCAGTGATGGGAACCAGCCCGATGGTCATGGCAATATTTACGAAGACATGCACCATGAAGAGCACCGTCACGCCGATGGCGATCAGGGTGCCCAGCCGGTCCCTTGCGAGACTGGCGATGCGGATGCCGTTAAACAGGACAATTCCAAACAGGCCGAGAACAGTGATGCTTCCGAGGAAGCCCATCTCCTCGGCGATGACCGAGAAGATAAAGTCGTTGTGCGCGACGGCGCGCGGGAGGTAGCCGAGCTGGGCTTGGGTACCCTGGGTCCAGCCCTTGCCATGCAGGCCGCCGGAGCCGACGGAGATGAGGGACTGGTTCTTGTTCCAGAGGTTCTCGGTGCCCTTCTTGTCGATCTTTTCGGGAGCGATGAAGGTCAGCACGCGATTGCGCTGGTAGTCGTGCAGGTAGGGGAGCCAGGAGTGGGGCTCGTAGGCGCCCTTGTCCTTGGTGAAGGACAACTTGTTGTTGTCCATGAAGTCGGCGTAACGGTAAACGTCCCAGGTCACGATGCTCGTCAGCAATACAACCGCCCCGAGCACGCCGACAAAAAAGCGTGTGGAGAGTTTGGAGACGTAGAGCATCGAAAGCACGACCGGGGGAAGCACGATTGCAGACTTCAAATCGGGCTGGAGCAGGATTAGGAACACGGGCAAACCCACTGCAAGCGTCAACTTCCCCAATACACCCATGGACTGACGAATTGTGCCGATCTCGGAACGTATCAGGATACTGGCTACAATCAGCAGCACGGCGACCTTGGCCGTCTCGGAGGGCTGGTAGGAGAAGCGGCCGAGGTCGATCCAACGTTGCGCGCCGAAGCGCGAGTCGCCGACGACGAGGACGGCGATCAGGGTGAGGATGCACAACGCGTACAGCCAGTGGGAGACGTTCAGCCAGAAGCGGTAATCGATGAGCGAGACGCCGAGGTAGAGGCAGGCGCCGACGCCCAGGAAGACGAGCTGCTGGATCCAATTGGAGCCCTGCTCGCTGAGCTGGGCGCTGTAAATGAAGAAGACACCGAAGCAGCTGAGCCCGAGGATCGCAAAAGGCGACCAAATGTCCCATCTCTCGCGTGTGGCGAGTTTTACGAAGGGGACATGCTCGAGTGGAGAGGGCAGGCTCAAGGCGGGAGGGAGGTGGGCGAGAGACAAGGGCTTGGAGGGCGAAAGATCAAGCGCGGCTGCGTGTAAATGCTTGAGCTTTGAAGAAGGGGGACTCTAGGTTGCCTTACCTTGCCGAGCATGAGCGCAGCCGACTTCGCCTTTGTGTTCGCCGGGAGCGGGCCTGTGGAATGGCAGCTCACGGCAGCCGTGCTCGTCGGCACATTGGTCGGGGGTGGCGCGGGCTTCCTCGGTGTCTGGGCCATCACGCGGCACACGCGCCGGGTGGCGCGCGAGAACGCGGCGGAGCTCATCGTGGTGGCCAAGCGCGAGGCTGCCGTGGTGGCGCAGGAGCTCAAGCAGCGCGCCGAGGAGGAGATCGCCGGCAAGCGCGCGGACATGAACCGCGAGTACGATCGGCGCGAGATCGAGATCGACGTGAAACTGCGCGAGATCCGCTCCCATGAGGAGTCGCTGGCGCTGTTGGATTACCAACTGGAGCAACGACATGAGCGTCTGGAGCGCGAGAACCTGGCGATCAAGCAGGCGCGCGATGCGATGAGGTCCCTTTCAAAGAGTTTGCGCAAGCGCCTGGAGGGTGTCGCCTCCATGGATGCTGATGACATCAAGCGGCAATTGCGCGAGGAGGTGCAGCTGGAGTGCCAGGATGAGTTGCGCGCCATGAGGCGCAGCGAGTTGGAGCGCAGCGAGCAGGAGGTCCAGAACGAGGCGCGCCGGATCATGATCTCCGCGATGCAACGGCTCTCGAGCCAGCCGAACAACGACATCACGGCGACGATCGTGCACCTGCCGAGCGAGGAAATGAAGGGCCGCATCATCGGCCGCGAGGGGCGCAACATCAAGGCGTTCGAGGCGGCGACGGGCGTGACCCTGCTGATCGACGAGTCGCCGCAGATGGTGCTGATTTCGTCCTTCGACCCGGTGCGCCGCGAAGTGGCGCGGGCGGCGCTGGAGGGGTTGGTCAAGGATGGACGCATCCACCCGGCGAGCATCGAGGAATTTGTGAAGCGGGCGCACGACGAGACCGAGCTGCTGACCACGAAGGCCGGCGAGGAGGCTGTCACGCGCCTGAACATCAACGGCTTGCATCCGGAGTTGATCAAGACGCTCGGCAAGCTGAAGTACCGTTTCAGCTACACGCAGAACGCGCTGGACCACAGTGTCGAGGTGGGCTTCCTGGCGTCGATGATTGCGAGCGAGCTCGGGCTGGACCCGAACATCGCGAAGCGCGCCGGGCTCTTGCACGACATTGGCAAGGCCATCGACGGCGAGTACGAGGGCAGCCATGCGATCATCGGTGCGGAGGTGGTGAAGCGCTACGGCGAGACGCCGATCGTGGTGAACGCGATTGCGGCGCACCATGAGGAAGTGAAGCCCGAGACGATCTATGCGGGCCTGACGATTTTGGCGGACACGATCTCGGCGGTGCGCCCGGGTGCGCGCGCTGAGAACATGGCCAATTACATCCAGAGGCTGGACCGGCTCGAGAAGCTGGCGTTCAGCCTGCCCGGGGTGCAGCAGGCTTATGCGATCCAGGCGGGGCGTGAGATCCGCGTGGTGGTGAAGCCTGAGGTGGTGACGGATGACAAGGCGCGGGAGTTGGCGAAGGCACTGCGCGTGAAGATCGAGGAGGAGCTGCAGTATCCGAGCACGATCAAGATCACGGTCATTCGTGAGCAGCGGTTCACCGAGGTGGCGACGTAGAGAGGGCGAGCACCGCTACGCGAAGGAGGCACCCGCTCCGGATCTGGAGTTGGTCCGTCCGGTCCGAGCACCGGCGGACGCAAGCCTCCTTCGCCAAGGCTACGGAGGCCACGCAACAGATTCTCTGGGGACCTAGCTCGCTTCGCTGCTGGTGGGCACCTGCCTGTTTAGGGAGGCGCGTTACAGGAGGGTCAGTTCAGGCTGAAGGGTTTGTCGTGGGTGCCGCCGGCGACGAGCATTTCCTCCTCGGCCATGGCTTCGGCGGGGATTTCCTCGAGGGGGGCGAAACGTTCGGAGGAGAAGCCGAGTTCCTGCTGGCCGGCATGGAAGGGGTCGGGGGGATTGGTGAGCTCCTGGAGAAGCAGGCCGACCGTGGCGGAGTCGCCGCCCTTCACGATCTTCTCACGGCCGAGAAAAACCTCGCGGATCACATAGGTCTTACCCTTCACCGGCAGCTGCAGGTAAATTGCCCGGATGAACTCGGAGAAGCTGTCGTTGATGCAGACTACTTTTTGGCCTTTGACCATGGTGGGGTGAGAGGCGGCAGAGTGAAGGGGCGCCGCGAGGCTTTGCAATAAGGATAAACGGCGGGCCGGAGAAGCGGGTAGGAATCGCGGAGTTAGGCGGCAGAATCCGGGGCGGGGCGGAGGGAGGCGGAGCCTGGGCGTGCGTGGAGTGCGGCGATCCGGGCCGGGGTCCGGCGCGGCGAAGAGCTCAGTCGATGCGGCCTTCGTCGAACTCGATAAGGTCGGGCACGCTGATGATCTGGTCGGCGCGGTCGGCACACCCCATCGCGGTGAGGGCCTGGAGGAGGAATTCGCGGCCGGAGGGAGTCATGCCCTTTTGCACGAGCTCACGGTTCCACTTGGCGGCGCGCACGTCGGCGGGCAGGAGCTTTTTGAGGCCCGCCTCGATCTGCTCATCGGTGTCGGAGGCCTTGACGATATCCTCGACGGCCGAGGGGTCGATGCCGAGGTGCATGCACAGGAAGCGGTCGAGGCCGCGCTTGAAGTTCTTCGCATAGCTGGCGGGCAGGGCGCCGTGGGCCTTCACATATTTGCACTTGGCCAGGAAACGCGGGAAGTAGAGCAGGCCCGTCGCCGGGTGGGGCAGGTAGGGCGAGGGCAGGCAGGTGAGGATTTCGCCGGTGGAGCCGGGGATGGGTTTGGAAGGCATGGGGACGGAGGGGCAAAAAAGAACCGGATTTGTTGCGGGATGCAACCAATCCGGTTCTGCGTGGGGCGGAGGCCCCGGGGGGGCGCCATTGAGGGGCGCCGGCCTTTGGCGGGGCTTACTTCTTTTCCGGGTCGGGCTTCTTTTCCTGCTGCTCCTCCTCGTCATCCTTCAGGACGGCGAGGGGCGGGGCGGCGAGGGCGTTGGCTTCCTCGGTCTTGATGCGGCGGAGTTCGGCAGGGTGTTCCTCGAGCATCTCGCGCTCCGACATGCGGCCGGTGAGCCAGGAGAGGTTCATCGGATAGACGTCGGGGTTGAAGATGACGAAGTAGAAGTGCCAGACGATGATCGCCAGGGTGGCGAGGATGGCCTCGTAGAAGTGCACGCTGCGGGCCACGTCGAAGCCGAGCTTGGTGATGATGCCCATCGAGGTGTTGTCGAACCAGAGGATGGCTCCGGTCGCACCCATGAGCAGGGTGCCCCAGACGAGGGCCCAGTACTCGGCCTTCTCGACGTAGCAGAAGCGGCCGAACTCGGGCTTGTCGGGCGAGAGGCCCAGGTTGTAGCGGACCACCTTGAAGGGGTCGGTCAGGTCGTTCCAGCGCGGGAGCAGGTCGCGGAGCAGGCTGCGGCCGTTGGGCGAGAAGGCGAGGTAGCCGACGTGCCAGACACCACCCACGAGCATGACGACGCCAGCGATGCGATGGATGAGGCTGCGCCATTCAAAGGCCCTGGAGCTGAGGTGCTGGATGCCCTGCACCCACCAGGCCTCGGGGTAACGCAGCATGAAGCCGGTGATGACGAGCAACACGAAGCTGATCACCAGCGTGGCGTGCTGCAGGCGCTCATGGGCGGTCATGCGCAGGTAGAGGCGGTGCTCGATGTGGTGCTCGATGATGATGCCCTTCTGGATGAGGAGCTTGCGGCGCGCCTTCTTGATGAAATCAAGCAGGTTGTGCAGTGCCATGCCGCCGACGACCACGATGATCAGCAGCACATAGAGTGTGGAGACCCAGTAGAGGATAGGCTCCTGGTCCGGGCTCGTCTCGGAGGCGTGCACATTGCCGATGGTGAAGCCGGTGCTTGCACCCGGGTGGCAGTTGCCGCAGGTCTGGACGAGCCTGTCCTTGTGGATGTTGGAGCTCGGGTCGTTCTGCGACTTCACTCCGTGGGCGCCGTGGCAGGAGGCGCAATTGACGACCTCGACCGCGCCGCCGCGGACTGCGAGACCGTGGTAGCTGTCCGAGAAGGTGCTGAAGCGGTCGCTTGAGAGGCCGTACTTCTTGGCGAGGCGGACGGAGCCGTGGCAGGAGGCGCAGACCTGCTGCGAGAGGTTCTTGGCGTTGATGGCGGAGGAGGGGTCCTTGCGGGACTTGATGTCGTGTTCGCCGTGGCAACGCGTGCAGGAGGGGGAGTCGGCATTGCCCTTGGCGAGGGCGACGGCGTGCACGCTAGAATGGAATTCGGCGGCCTCCTTTTCGTGGCATTTGGCACAGGTGGAGGCCACATTCTGCATGTTGACCTTGGAGTTGGTCGCCATGGCTTGGTTGGTTTCGTGGCTGCCGTGGCAGTCGACGCAGCTGGCGGCATCGGCCTTGCCCTCGTGGAGCGCGGCGCCGTGCACGCTGTTGTCAAAGGAGGAGACAAACTTGCGACCGAGGAGAGTGCTGTTGGCGACGGCGTCCTTGCTCACGTGGCAGGATTCGCAGAGGGCGACCTGGGCGAGCTTTACCTTGGCGTCGGGTTTGGCGCCGGCCGGGGTGACGATGTCCTTCCTGTGGCAGTCGAGGCAGAGCGGGGCGACGGCGTCGGGGTTGGCCTGCTTCTTGCCGTGGGCGGAGGCGAGCAGGGCGGCCTTGGCCTGCTTGTGGCAGGCGCCGCAGGACTCGAGCTGGCGGGCGGCGGCGCCGGGGGAGAGGGGAGACTTGACGGGCTGGACCTCATGGCCGCCGTGGCAGGAGGCGCAGGAGGTGTCGGCACCCTTGGGGATTTCGGCGAGGCCGAGGCGCTTGTGGAAGACGTGGCTCTTGCCGAGCTTTTCGTGGCAGCCGCTGCAATCCACGGGCGTCATCGGACTCTTGTGCGGCTGGTCGTCGGCCTTGAAGCCGTCGTGGCAGTCGGTGCAGGAGAGGTCCTTGTGGATCGACTTGGCGAACTTGGCCTCGTCGAAGAAGAGGGAGACCTTCTTGCCGCCCTTCTTCATGTCCAGCGAGGTGTCGCTGTGGCATTCGAGGCATGCGGCGTTGGGGCCGGTGGGGGGCGTGGCGGCGGGTGCGTCCTCCTTGGCGAAGGAGGGGCGTGCGAGGATCAGGACGGACAGGCAAAGCAGGAGCTTGGCGAGGCCGCGAAGGCTGGGAAAATTCCCGGAGGGAAGCTGGCTCATGGGGGGGCAAAAACCGAAACGACGTTGGCTGTTGCCTGAGTTTTTTCCCATCGGGCGTCACCGTAAAGAATCGAAGCTGCGCAATTCTTGGCAATCAGTGGCAACTAATTGCCGCAGCCTTGAAGTGGGGGCGTTGCGATCCCAAGGTGCGGATGTCGTCGCGCGACTTCCTCACCCCAATCCTTCATGAAAGCACCCAGCTTGGTTCGCAGTCTTTCGGTGGCCCTGTGTCTCGTTCTTGCGGGTCTCGTCCCAGTGTGGGCGGCTGAAGCCATCCCCAATTCCGACTGCCTGGATTGCCATCAGGCCCCCGACAAACCCGCCGCCAAGCCCGCGAAGGGGCGCGACATCGAGATCCTGCGCACTGCTGCCTTCACCAAGTCGGTGCACGGCAAACTTGCCTGCACGGACTGCCACGCGGGCATTCCCGAGACGCCGCATGCCTCCAAGCTTCCGCCGGCGCAGTGCGCGAGTTGCCACAAGAATGCGACCGAGGAGTACAAGACCAGCATCCACGGCGTGAGCCACACGCTCGGCAAGTCGGGCGCGGCCACCTGCGCCTCCTGCCACGGCACGCACGAGATCCTGCCGGTCAAGGACAAGAGCTCGCCGGTGTACAAGCTGAACGTGCCGGCCACCTGCGCGAAGTGCCACTCGGATGACAAGCTGCGCGCGGAGTACCGCATGACCGACACGCAGACCCCGGGAGGATTCCTGGACGGCATCCATGGCCAGGCGCTGCTCAAGAAGGGCCTGATCGTGGCTCCCTCCTGCATCGACTGCCACGGCACGCACGGCATCAAGCGCGGCGTCGACCACGACTCGAAGGTCAACCACCGCAACATCGCCCACACCTGCGGCGCCTGCCATGTGGGCATCGAGGAGGTGTACAACGAGAGCGTGCACGGCCAGATGCTGCTCAAGGGTGAGAAGCGCGGCCCGGTGTGCTCCGACTGCCATTCCTCTCACCAGATCGAGAAGCCGCACACGCCGCATTTCAAGTCGGTGAGCGACCAGCGTTGCGGCAAGTGCCATGAGGACCGCCTGCTGCACTACCAGGACACCTACCACGGCAAGGCGATGGCGCTGGGCAAGCCCAACGTGGCCGCCGACGTGGCCGCCTGCTATGACTGCCACGGCCACCACGACGTCTTCAAGGTGAGCGACCCGCGCTCCCGCCTCTCGAAGGACCGCATCGTGCAGACCTGCAGCACCTGCCATCCGGGTGTCGGCCCGAAGTTCACGGACTACAAGCCGCACGCCAACCCGCTCGACAGCGAGAATTACCCGCTCCTGAACAAGGTCTTCCTGTTCATGACCACGCTGCTGATCGGCGTTTTCCTCTTCTTCGGCGCACACACGGCGCTGTGGCTGGTGCGTTCGATCTACCTCTTCCTGACCGACTCGAAGACCTTCCGCGAGGCCAAGGTGCATGCGCAGGTCGATGACGAGGTGTTCACGCGCTTCAAGCCCTTCGAGCGCTTCCTGCACCTGCTGGTGGTGACGAGCTTCCTGTTGCTCGTGGTCACGGGCATGCCGCTGAAGTTCTTCTACGCCGACTGGGCGAAGACGATCTTCCAGATCCTGGGCGGACCGGATGTGGCGCGCTCGCTGCACCGCGTCGGTGCGATCATCACGTTCCTCTACTTCATCCTCCACCTGTGCGACCTGATCAGCAGCTTCTGGAAGGCGCGCGGCAAGCTGCGCAATCCCCAGACCGGCAAGCTTGAGATCAAGCGTGTCATCGGCGCGGTCTTCGGACCCGACTCGATGGTGCCCTCGATGCAGGATTGGCGCGACTTCGTGGCCCACCAGAAGTGGTTCTTCGGCAAGGGTGAGAAGCCGCAGTTCGACCGCTGGACCTATTGGGAGCGTTTCGACTACTTCGCCGTGTTCTGGGGCATCTTCATCATCGGCGTCTCCGGACTGATCATGTGGTTCCCGGTCTTCTTCACGCAGTTCCTCCCGGGCTGGGTGATCAACATCGCACTGGTCGTCCACTCGGATGAGGCCCTGCTGGCCGCCGGCTTCATCTTCACGTTCCACTTCTTCAACACGCACTTCCGCATCGAGAAGTTCCCGATGGACACGGTGATCTTCTCGGGCCGCATCTCGAAGACCGAGATGCTGCACGAGCGCAAGGCCTGGTACGACCGCCTGGTCGCCGAGGGTCGCCTTAAGGAACACCGCGTGCGCGACGATTGGGACGCCCGCAAGAAGATCGCCCGCACCTTCGGGTTCCTCTTCTTCGGCCTGGGCCTGGTGCTGCTGGTGCTGATC
>JAHFTI010000122.1:7117-9290 GCA_023265535.1 Opitutaceae bacterium | reverse complement strand
GAAGGCCCGCGCTCCGTGCTGGCCAGGGTCATCGAGGCCCGCAGGGTCTCGGGAGCCGGCTCCGGCAAGCAGGTCAACCACATCGCCTTCAGCCTGGCGGGCAGCGGCCTCTCGTATGAGGCGGGCGACGCCCTCTCCGTGATGCCCGAAAACAGTCCCGCCCTCGTCGAGGAGATCATCCAGGCCCTGGGCCGCGACGGGGAGGAGGCCGTCCCCACGCCCGAGGGCGAACATTCCCTGCGCAAGGCCCTCGAAACCCACTTCGATCTCGGCAAGCCCACGGCCGAACTGCTCGCCCTGCTCGGACTCGGGAACGCCAGCCCCGCCCCGCTGCAGGTGATTGACGCGCTCCTGGCCACACCCGCCGCCAAGCCCTCGGCGCAGGACTTCGTAAGGGTGCTCAGGCGCCTGCAGCCCCGCCTCTACTCCATCAGCTCCTCCCCCCTTGCCCACGGCGGCGAAGTGCACCTGACCGTGGGAGCGGTGCAGTACGAGGCATCCGGCAGGAAGCGGCTGGGGGTCGCCTCCAATTTCCTCGCAGAGCGGGCGCTCGCACACCCTGGCATACGCATCGGCATCCACAGGAACACAGGCTTCCGTCTCCCCGCGGATGGCACCGTGCCCGTCATCATGGTCGGCCCCGGCACGGGCATCGCCCCCTTCCGCGGCTTCATCCACGAACGCCGCGCCTCCGGTGCCAAGGGCCCCAACTGGCTCTTCTTCGGCGACCAGCGCGAAAGCACCGACTTCCTCTACCGGGAGGAGCTTCTCACCCTCGAACAGGAGGGATTCCTGCGGCTGAGCCTCGCCTGGTCGCGCGACCAGGCCGAAAAGATCTACGTGCAGACCCGCATGCTCGAGCAGGCGGCGGAGCTCTGGGCCTGGCTCGAGAAGGGAGCCCACCTCTATGTCTGCGGCGACGCCTCGCGCATGGCCAAGGACGTCGATGCGGCCCTGCACCGGGTGGTCGAGCTGGCCGGCAAGAAGTCCGCCGCCGAGGCCGCGGACTACGTGGCAGCACTCAAGGCCGCACGCCGCTACCAGCGCGACGTGTATTGAACGAAGCGATACGCACACCTCCCACCACTCCCGCCGCACCACCCGGCCTACCGACGCCCTTCCACCCTTTCGAGCGCACCCCACACCGAATGAGCTCCGACATCCGCACCCTGATCGACTCCTACATCGAGTCTCACCAGAGGCTGTCCACGCCCGTGGCGCTCTTTGCGGAGGCGCATGAGGGGCAGAGCGAGGCGCGCCTTGCCACGCTGCGCGCGCAGCTCATCCCCCTGAGCGCGCCCGGTCCGGGGGAGCAGTATGCCTTCGAGGTCGACCTGGATGCCTGCAGCGGGTGCAAGGCCTGTGTCTCCGCCTGCCATTCCCTCAACGGGCTGGACGAGGGGGAGGTCTGGCGCGACGTGGGTCTCATCCTGGGCGAAAGCGGCGGGCAGCCCTACGCGCAGACCGTCACCAGCGCCTGCCACCACTGCGCCGACCCGGGATGCCTCAACGGCTGCCCCGTGCTCGCCTACGAGAAGGATCCCGTCACAGGAATCGTGCGCCACCTCGATGACCAGTGCATCGGCTGCCAGTACTGCGTGCTCAAGTGCCCGTATGATGTCCCCAAGTACAACCCGCGGCTGGGCATCGTGCGCAAGTGCGACATGTGCCACCAGCGCCTTGCCGAGGGGGAGGCCCCCGCCTGCGCCCAGGCCTGCCCCACGCACGCCATCCGCATCGTCAAGGTGCCCGTGACCACGGCGGTGGATGGAAGCAGTGCGGTTCCGGTCAACAGCTTCCTGTCCGCGGCGCCCTCGCCCGAGACGACCCTTCCCTCCACGCGCTATGTATCCAAGCGGGGAATACCCGGTGATGCACGCGCCTCCGACCTGCTCAGCCCCAGGCCCGGCCCCCTTCATGGCCCGCTCGTACTCATGCTCAGCCTCACCCAGGCGGGCTACGGCCTCCTGCTCGGAGGGCTCGCCTGCGATGCGGGATTCCCCGGGTCCTGGCTGTCCCTCTCCGGCCTGGCCCTCCTCCTCGCCGGGCTCGCCGCCAGTGCGGCGCACCTGGGGCAGCCGCTGCGCATGTGGCGCGTCTTCCTGAACCTGCGGCGTTCCTGGCTGAGCCGCGAGGCCGTGGTCCTCGGCCTCTCCTTCGGGCTCCTGGCAGT